>NZ_JAMYVB010000013.1:0-200281 GCF_040323635.1 Mesorhizobium sp. M0037
TTCCTTGCATGATAAGGCTTTGCCGAGGAAAATACGGGCTAGCGCAGGCTTCCAGAGATACCGAGAAACAGCGCTCTCACGGCGGGAACAGGGGTTCGATTCCCCTTGGGCGTACCAAGCAACGACTTTCCTTCCGCATCATCGAAAATTTCGGGCAGCAGCCGCGCGGATCGCGTGTGACCGCGAGGGTCGGCGCATCAGCGAAATTCGGCAAGTCCGCGCACCCGAATACACCCAATTTAAGTCAGGCCGCGACGCTTGAAAGCGTAGCGATCTCTGTTACTTGCGGTGCGGGGATAGCATCTGCGGCAACGCGGATTTGGTTTGGCATAGCAGGCATGAATTCGGCAAAAATGATATGCCCGTGCTGTCACGGCAGCGGGCAGGTTTTCGATTGCTTGAAATGGCGTGAGTCGAAAGGGCATTGCTGCCCGCAAGGCACGCACCGGGCCGGCTGTCCCGGGCAGACGATGGCATGCGCCGAATGCGCGGGCCTGGGAACGCTGGCGGAAGCCGATCTCAGAGCCGTTGCATAGCCTCAGGTCATGCAACTCAAACCCCTTTCACCATCCAGCGCCGGCAGTCTCCGCGAGCTTCTGGCGCGGCGCTGCCAATTGCACTAGCATCATGTACGAATTCGCCAAAGGGCGTTGCGGCGCGCAAGACGCCGGGGAACATAGGCGAGGGTCGGCGAGGAGGAGACCGATGCAGAAACTGCAGTCGCAGGGCGTCCATCACATCACGCTCGTCGGCGCCGGCCGCCAGACCTCGATCGATTTCTGGGAGGGCGTGCTCGGCATGCCGTTCATTTTCGAGCAGCCCAACCTCGACAAGCCAAGCGAAAGCCATCTTTATTTCGATCCCGGCGACGGCAGGCTGATCACCGTCTTCACCGACGAGAGCCGCACGCCGGTCAAGCGGCGCACGCCGACCGAACCGGGCTGCGTCCATCATATTGCGTTCTCGGTGTCGCGCGTGACCTTCCTGCAGGCGGTCGCTCGGCTCGATGAGCGCGCCATCAAGCACAGCGGCGTCAAGGATCGCGGCTTCATGGATTCGATCTATTTCGAGGATCCGCTCGGCCTCTTGATCGAACTCGCCTCCTATCGCTTCGATCCGCCGGCAGGTTTCACCCATGCCGACGTGCTGATGCAGGCGCACAAGCTGCGCGTTGCGCGCGGCGACTACAACATCGCCGAAGTACACCTTGCCGACGCGATCCAGACGCTGGTCGAATGGTCGCGCGCGACCTTGTCAGACGACCGGACGCCGAAGAATCCATACCGACGGCCAGCAAAAGGGGAGGACCACAATGGCAAAGACAGTTAAGAGCGCTGGCAAACCAGCGGCCAAGCCAGCAGTAAAAGAGGCAGTGAAGCCGGCGGCAAAAGCGGCCGTAAAGGCCGCGCCGAAGGCAGCCGCAAAGCCGGCCGCCAAAACCGCGACGAGGCCGACTGCCAGGAAATCCGCGCCGAAGGCCAAGGCGGCGAAAAAACCTGCGCTGAAGCTCTCGATGCTGAAGCCAAGCGTCAACAACATGACCGTTCGGGTGTTTGCCCGTGCAGCCGGGTTCGACGCCGCCGAGACCGACGCCTGGGGCCACACGCGGTCGCCGGAATATATGGCACGCAATCCGGCGCATCTGACGCCGATGATCGAGGACAAGGGGCTGCCGCGCGGCGTGCTGTGGGAGAGCTGTGCCATCATGCAGTATCTCGCCAACAAGCACGGGCTGGAGAAATTCTATCCCAAGGCACCGGCCAAGCGGGCGATGGTCGACAGCGCCATGTTCTACCTGATCGGCACGCTCTACCCCTATGTGGCGCGCGCCACCTATCCGGCGCTGGGTTTTCCGCACTATGCCGGCGAGGTCGGCCATAGCGACGCTCATCCGGAGAAGAAGTCCGAGGCGCAGAAGGCCGCCATGGCGGCGATTGCCGAGCCGCTGGAGGTGTTTCACTCCTTCTTCAGGGACGGCAAGCCGTTCATCGGCGGCAAGCACCCGTCGATCGCCGACATACGCCTGGCATCGACGCTGGAGTTCCTGGCCGTCATCGACTATGCGCTGCCAAAATGGGCCAAGGAGTATGTCGCGGCGATGGAGAAGAAACTCGGCAAGGCCTATGCCGAGCCGGCCGGCGACGTGCGCGGCTACATCGCCTATGTGAAGTCGCAGGCCAGCGCGTAAAGCTAAGGATTCATTAACCAGAACGCTGTCTATTGAAGGCACCGCGCGACCACGGATGTACTGGCGCAAGGGTGAAGGGAAAGGTCGGCGCAATGCCGGCCTTTTGCTTTTCGCCGATGCGCCATCAGGCCCGTCTCATGCCGTAAAGTCTGACATCAGGATCAAGGTCGATGGCGATGCGGATACCAGGAAGTCGTTCGTCGACGCCGCAACCACTGCCCTGCAAAAGTGCCTGCCGTTGAGCTTCTCGCCGACGCTGGCGCAAGGCGTCGCGGGCAATGTCTTCACCGTGAAATTCGCTTCGCCCAAGCAGTAGGCGAGCGGGCGAGCGTTTCACCGTTTTCACAGAAACGGCGACCCCCTCTCTCGTTGTCTTGACGCAATTCCCAGGGGAAAGCGCTACGCGCTTTTCCCGGAAAAACGACTCACACTTTTCCTGAAGTTGCTCTGATCAGTTGTGCAGGCGTCTGATATCGACATGCCG
The DNA here is from genome assembly GCF_040323635.1 of Mesorhizobium sp. M0037. Taxonomy (NCBI): domain Bacteria; kingdom Pseudomonadati; phylum Pseudomonadota; class Alphaproteobacteria; order Hyphomicrobiales; family Phyllobacteriaceae; genus Mesorhizobium; species Mesorhizobium sp. M0037. The sequence goes on from NZ_JAMYVB010000013.1 coordinate 2,673, forward strand.
CTGCAGTTCCGGCGTCTCGAAGACGTAGTCGGCCCAGGCGGATTCCGGAATCTGTCCGGCCAGATAGCATTCCAGCAACAGGCTCTGTTCGGGATCGAGCGCTCTCGGCGCCCGCTCATGGTCCAGCCCCAGCGAGTGGAACAGGTTCCTGGTCAGGCCAGAGACAGTGAAGTGAATAGACATCTTCGTCTCCTTTGCCCGACACAACGCGAGACACCGGAGAAAGGTTTCATCCGCAAGGGCCCGATAACGCGGGATCGATGATTGCGGGCGGCCTGGCTCGCCCGAGCCTGGCTTCGTCTCATCTTGAAACAAAAGTGTAATAGCGAATTTACAGGAACCGGCATAATACACTCGGCATAAAATACCTGGCGGTTGCTGGCGTCTCTTGAATTAGACTTACCTCCCGCATTGAGGCTCAATCGGCTGGAGCGGCGATCGGCTCCACAGGGGTACAAGGAACCAGGTGTCGCCGATGATGCGTTTGTGGCTTGTCGTGACCTTTGCACTGGTGTTGGTAGCGGCAAGCGTCCTCGGCATTTCGGCTTCCCTTGCCGATCCATGCGCCGCGCTCAGGAGCCAGCTGGCACCGTCCGGCCGCAGCGGCGGGATCAGCTCCGAGCTTGCGCAGCTACGTCGCCATCTTGCGGCGATCCAGGGGCTGGAGAGGCAACGCCGGTGCACGGCGCAAAGTGCGGTGGGGGGCTTCTTCAATGCTTGCGCCGACCTCGCCAAAAGCCGCACACAGGTGCAACGCCAGATCGCCGGCGCCGCGATTTCGCGCCGGGATGCGTCCGGACTGCAGGCCAGGCTCGTCGCGCTCGGCTGCACGCCCGCCGCCGGGCAACAAAGACAGCGTCCGGCTGGCGCCATGATCGGCAGCAATTCGATGCTGTTTTGCGTTCGTCTCTCGGACGGCTATTTCTTCCCGGCGCCGAAATCGCAGTTCGTGCAAGGCGGCGATGCCAAGGAGATGGTCGATCAGTGCCGCTACATCTGCGACGATGCCGGCGTCGACCTATACACGCTCAGTGACCCAAGCCTTGAAACCGAAGAGATGGTCGCGCTCGATACGCGCACATCCTACAAGGACCTGCCGACGGCCTTCAAATATCGCAATGATGCGAACTTCAGGGCCTGCGACCTCAAGCGCTATCACCGGCGCGTTGCCGAGCTGAGAGCGCGCACGGTGACGCCAGCCAATATGGCCAACGCGATCATTCCTTTGCCGTCAGCGAAGCCGGATCTTGGCACCGTGGCGCAAATTCCCCAGCCTGGCGCAGACGCTGCAGAGGCCAGGGGCGCCGCCCAGCGACAGTCGGTCGAGCCATTGGCCGGCTCGCGGCCGGTCAGGGTGGTCGGGCCGGCTTTCTTCCCGGCGGAGTAACCTGCGCCTAGTACCAGCTATTCGCAAACCATCCTGTAGCGTTTGCCGGGTTCGCTGACATTCTTGCAGGTGAGCGGATTGGCCGGTTCGGAAGCCATGCTGGGAGGGCTGGACCTGACGTGCCGCCTTGGCGCAGCTATTTGTGTTGTGTGCCTGCGTGCCGCGGGCCGGTAGGGCTCCTGCGGCGGTGGCGTCGGAAACACACCGGCTGCCGCCTGCATCCGGCTGGCCTCGGTCTGCGACGGATCGCGATCCCAGACTCGCCTGATATCGAGCGGCTTCGGGATCACCACCGTGCCGTCATAGCTGCGTGCGCAGCCGCTGCCCGCAAGCAGCGCCAGGCACAGGAAACAAGGCACGATCCAACCGGTCATCAGCAACACCCCCGCCGACTTATAGCGCGGCTGGGGTTCCGCCGACAACCGGCGGAATACCGCAGGGCAATGTGGCTCTGGCCGCAGTCTGGATTGGTTATGGTTAGCGGATCATTAATGCTTCTCGGGCACATTCCGCCGGCGAACCGCTGAGGGGTTCGGCCTTGGCTTTCGGGGTGGGAACGGGATGGCTGACGGGACTGTTGGAACTCGCGGCGGACGCGGTTCCGGAAAAGGGGCTGTGAACGGCGAGGATACGTCCGTCGGGGTTTCGCCCGAAGCGCTGCGCGAACTGGTCGAGGCCGGCGCCGACTGGGTCTGGGAGACCGACGCCGAGCTGCGCTTTTCCTGGCTTTCGGAGAACTACCAGGCCGCCACCGGCATCGATCCCGCCAGCATACTTGGCCGTTTCCGCTTCGATTTCCTCAAGCAGATGGTGCACGGCAACCGACACGCCGCCGCGCATCTGGAGGATCTGCAGGCCCATCGGCCGTTTCGCGACTTTGTTTATGAGTTGAAGGGCGGCCGTCCCGGCTGCCGCTGGGTTTCGATCACCGGTTCCCCGCGGTTCGACGGCGAAGGCGAATTCATCGGCTATCGCGGCATCGGCCGCAACGTCACGGCACTGGCCGGTGCGCTGGACGAACTGCGGCAGGAGGAGAGCGATCCGCCGGCCGGTGAGGCCACGCAGCACCTCGCCGATCTCGAGCGGACGATGGATGCCATGCATATGGGCGTCGTGGTGCTTGACGCGAAGTTCGACACGCTCATCGTCAACAAGGCCTATCGCGAGCTCTCCAGGATTCCCGAGGGCGCCGTCACGGTCGGTGCGCCGTTCAGCCTGTTGATGGAACTCAACCGCCGCAACGGCATCTACGGCGATCTCGATGAACAGCAGTGGCAGCACTACCTAGCCACCCGCATCGAGGAGATCAGCGCCGGCTCGGTTGCGCCACGCGAATTTCTCCATGCCAACGGCAGGACGATGATGTTCTCGGTGACGGCGTTGTCCGGCGGCAAGCGGCTGTTGACCTACTACGACGTCTCCGAGCTCAAGCGTCGCGACGCCGAGATCGAGAGTGCCAACGCCAAAATCACGGAGACCTTCGCCAATCTTCGCACGATGGTCGACCAGATGCCGATCGGCGTGCTCGTCCTTGATGCGGACATGCGGGCGGAGGTGATCAACCGCGCCTTCTATGATTTCTGGGAAATCGATCCCCGATGCGCCGGCATCGGCTGCGGCTTCCGCGAACTGATGCAGGCCAGCCGCGATATGGACCCGTACGGTGCTGACGATGCCGAATGGCAGGGCCACATCGCCGAGCGCGAAGCAGAAATCTCGGCTGGCCTGGTGGGCTCCAGGCAATTGCCACGCAATGACGGCCGTACGCTGATTGCATCGCTGGCGCCGCTCGCCGGCGGCAAAAGGCTGATCTCCTATGTCGACGTCACGGACATGAAGGATCGCGAGGCTGAACTCGCCCAAGCGCTGGAGAAATCGCGGCTGGCCGAGGCGGTGATCAACGGCGTCAAGGACCCGATCTTCGTCAAGGACGACAATCTGCGTTTCGTCTTCGTCAATGAGGCGTTTTCGGCACTGTTCGGACAGAGCCCGCAAGCGATGCTGGGCAGGCCCGGCGGCGACTTCCTCAAGCAAAAGGACGCCGCGCAATTCGAAGACAGCGAACGCGCCGTGATGGCGACCGGCACGCCCTACGAGGTCGAGGAGACTTTCGACGCCGAGGGCACCAAGCGCTCGCGCATCGTGCGCAAGAACCGCGTCGGCATGCCCAGCGGCCGCAACTATGTCGCCGGTTTCCTGTTCGACATTTCCGACATGAAGCGCCGCGAGACCGAGGCCGAGGACGCCCGCAAGAATCTCGCCACGGTGCTGGAGTCCCTGCCGGCGGCCGTTATCATCTATGACCGTGACGACAAGTTCGTCTTTGCAAACCGCAAGCTGCAGGACACGCTGCCGGCGCTGAAACCGGCATGGCAGCCTGGCCGCAGCTTCCGCGAGGCCCTGGAACTTGGACATTCGGTCGGCTATTTCCGATCGAGCGGCGATCCAGAAATCGACAGGCTCTATGAAGGCGACCCCGATGTCTGGCTCAATGCCATCCTCGCCCGCTATCGCCTGCCCAACTCGTCCTATGAGCGCCTCAATGCGGACGGCCGCTGGTATCAGGTCTACGATATGCGCACCGAGGACGGCACCTTTATCGGCGTGCGCGTCGACATCTCGGAGATCAAGAGCCGCGAAAAGGCGCTGCAGGAAAGCATGCGCCAGATCGACCTGTTCCGCCACGTCATGGACGAACTGCCGGTCGCCGCCTTCATCAAGGCGCAGGATCTGAGCATGGAATTCGTCAACAAGGCCTGGTGCGCGCTGACCGGCATCCCCAAGGAGGAGGTCATCGGCCGAACCGATCTCCAGCTTTTCGGCATAGACGACGCCGAAACCTACACCCATGACGACACCCAGGTCGTCGTCACCGGCCGCGGCCGCGAGATCGAGGAGCCCGTTACCCATCGCGACGGCACGGTGCGGCAATTGATGACGCGCAAGAGCCGGCTGGTGGCGCTCGATGGGTCGGTGCACCTGGTCGGGTCCAGCACCGACATCACCGACGTCAAGGCGCGCGAGCAGGCGTTGGAAGAGAGCATGCGCGAGAACGAGGTGTTCCGCAATCTCATCGACAACGTGCCGGTGTCGATCTACGCCAAGCGCTCCGACCTCAGGCAGTTCTACGTCAACAAGGGCTGGTGCGACCTCACCGGCCTCCGCAGGGAAGACGCGATCGGCAAGACGGACATCGAGATTTTCGGCGAGGACGGCGAAGCCTTCGTCAACAGCGATCTCGCCGTGCTGCGCACAGGCGATACACAGGAGATCGAGGAAACGGTGACGCTTGCCGACGGCAGCGTGCGCCACCAGTTCGCCCGCAAGGGCGCGATGATCGCGTCCGACGGTTCGCTCTATCTGATTGGGTCGACCACCGACATCACCGAACTGAAGCTGCGCGAGGCCGAACTGCGCGAGGCGCGCCAGCGCGCCGTGCTGGCCGACCGCGCCAAGTCGGAATTCCTGGCCAATATGAGCCACGAGATCCGCACGCCGATGAACGGCGTACTCGGCATGGCCGAGTTGCTGGCCAAATCCGACCTCGATCCCAAGCAGAAGACGTTCACCGATATCATCGTCAAGTCGGGTAACGCGCTCTTGACCATCATCAACGACATACTGGACTTCTCCAAGATCGATGCCGGACAGCTGGTGCTCGACCCTGCGCCCTTCAACCTGCCCGAAGCGATCGAGGATGTGGCGACGCTGATATCGACGCGCGCCAAGGAGAAGGACCTCGAGCTCATCGTGCGCGTCGAGCCGGGCCTGGGAAGCCTGTTCGTCGGCGATGTCGGTCGCATCAGGCAGATCGTCACCAATCTGGTCGGCAACGCGGTGAAGTTTACCGACGAAGGCCACGTGCTGGTCGACGTGACCGGACAAAGGGGGCCGACGGGGACAAAGCTTACCGTTTCGGTCACCGACACCGGCATCGGCATTCCGCAGCAGAAACTGAAGCTCGTCTTCGAAAAATTCAGTCAGGCCGACACCTCGTCGACCAGACGCCACGAAGGCACAGGGCTCGGGCTCGCCATCACCTCGCGGCTGGTCGAGTTGATGGGCGGCGAGATCGGTGTCGAGAGCGCCGAAGGCAAGGGCTCGACCTTCTGGTTCACCGTGACATTGCCCAGGGCCGAGGAACAGACCGGACGGCGGATCATGCCGGTCGACGTGACCGGCTCACGGGTGCTGATCGTCGACGACAATGCCGTCAACCGATCGATCCTGAGCGAGCAGATGGCGTCATGGACCTTCGATTCCTGCGCCGCCGAAAGCGGACCCGAAGGGCTCAAGGTGCTGGTCGCCGCAGCTGCCTACGGCGTGCCGGTCGATTGCGTCGTGCTCGATTATCAGATGCCGGGGATGAGCGGCGCCGAGATGGCGCGCGTCTTGCGCAGCACCGCAGGGCTGGCCGACACGCCGATCATCATGCTGACTTCGGTCGACCAGTCGCTCGCCAACACCAGCTATCGCGATCTCGGCATCGACGCCCAGCTAATCAAGCCGGCGCGTTCCTCGGTGCTTCTGGAAACGCTGGTCGCCACCATCCAGCGGCACCATCACAATATCACAGACGGCCGTGTGCTGCCGGCGGCAAGCAGCGGTTCCGACGGCGGCAGGAACGAACCGTCGCCGGCAAAGCCGCCGCTCGCTGCATCGGAACGCGCCTTGCTGCAACCGCCGCCGGTTCGCGCCCGCGCCCGGGCCGCCGGGGATGAAAGCCGGCTCGACATCCTCGTTGCCGAGGACAATGAGGTGAACCAGATGGTGTTCACCCAGATAATCGGCGAGACCGGCTACAGTTTCGAAATCGTCGGCAACGGCCGCAAGGCGCTTGATGCCTTCGGCCGGCTTAATCCGCGCATGATCCTGATGGACGTCTCGATGCCGGAGATGAATGGGCTCGAGGCCACCGCCGCAATTCGCCGGCTTGAAGAACATACTGGTATGCATATCCCGATCGTCGGCGTCACCGCGCATGCCTTGAAGGGCGACCGTGAGCGCTGCCTGGAAGCCGGCATGGATGACTATCTGCCCAAGCCGATCAGCCCCAGGGCGCTGCTCGAAAAGGTCGAGCGCTGGGTCGGCATATCAAGCGAAGCCCAACGAGACGCTGGATAGCAACCTGCGGCGCCGGCCGGGATTCGGCCGCGCCGCAACAGCCAAGGATATGGTGCGATCGCACCATATCAAAGCTGGCGCCCAGTCAGGACAATGGTCGCAACGAAACCGCTCATTCAGTTACGGGCGGGAGCAAGCGACCGCCGACAAGAAACAGCGTCGAATCTACCCCAACGGACCTGTTTTTGGCGATGGCTCGGCCAAGATTCGCTCTGGCCACGGGCAACGCGCTCCCGTCCGGTTTTTCTTTCTCGGCATCGCGGCCTGCGGTGTGCCGGGACTTGATGCCAGCACGGATCGCGCAAGCGTCTGATTCCAGCGGCAACTTCCATTCCCACAAACCGGCTTAAAGGGGGCGGCCCACAAGACGTCTGTGCGACGTTACCGGGCTGACACGAAACTGTCATGCGACTGTAATAATCGAAGGCTATTGGCCTCAGCGGGCGCCGGTTTGAAGAGGGCGCCAAGAGACCATCTTCCGAACAGGAGCAGGCCACATGAAGAAATTCCTCGTTACGGCATCGGCCGTGGCGGTAGCGTTCGCCGCATCGTCCGGTGTCGCCGCTGCGCGTGACCAGATCCAGGTCGCCGGTTCGTCGACCGTGCTGCCTTACGCCAAGATCGTCGCCGAGCAGTTCGGCGAAACCTTCACCAACTTCAAGACCCCGGTGGTCGAGTCCGGCGGCAGCGGCGCCGGCATCAAGGAGTTCTGCAAGGGCGTCGGCGAAGACACGATCGATATCGCCAACTCCTCGCGCCCGATCAAGAAGGACGAGCTGAAGTCCTGCGCCGACGCCGGCGTCAAGGACGTCCAGGAAGTCCGCATCGGCTATGACGGCATCGTCTTTGCCACCGACATCAAGGGTCCGGACTGGGCGCTGGTTCCCGCCGACATCTACAAGGCGCTCGCCGCCAAGCTGGTGGTCGACGGCAAGCTGGTCGACAACCCGAACACCAAGTGGAACCAGGTCAATCCGAAGCTGCCCGACTGGGATATCGCCGCCTATATCCCGGGTGAGAAGCACGGCACCCGTGAAGTGTTCGAGACCAAGCTGCTCGACGCCGGCTGCGACAAGGCCGCTTTGAAGGCTGCCGGCATCGCCGACGACAAGGAAATCGGCAAGACCTGCATCGCCATCCGCAAGGACGGCAAGGCTGTCGACATCGATGGCGACTACACCGAGACGCTGGCCCGCATCGACTCCAACAAGACCGGCGTTGGCGTGTTCGGCCTCGCCTTCTACGAGAACAATGCCGACAAGCTGAAGGTCGCTACCGTGGAAGGCATCGTGCCTTCGACGCAGACCATCGCCGATGGCACGTACCCCGTGTCGCGGCCGTTGTTCTTCTACGTCAAGAAGGCGCATCTGGGCGTCGTTCCCGGCCTCAAGGAATATGTCGAGTTCTTCCTTGATGACCAGATGATCGGCCCGGAAAGCCCGCTCGCCCAGTACGGCCTGGTTTCCGCTCCCGACGCCGAACGTCAGGGCCAGCGCGACGCCTTCGCCGCCGGAAAGACGATGTAATCAACCGACCGGATCAGGGCGCGGACCAAATCCGCGCCCTGATTTCGCCGCTTGCCGCAACGGTGGCGGCGATCTGAATTTTCCCTGGGGTGGGTGATGTCGTCCTTGCTCGTACTCGCCATAGTCATCGCCATAGGCGTGGTCGCTTTTGTGATCGGCCGCCAGCGCGCAGCGGCGCAGGATACCGGCAAGGTCAAGCCGCATTCGCGCGCGCATTATCATGGCTGGTGGGCCTTTCTGCTCGCGGTCCTGCCTGCCGTCCTGCTGCTCGCCGTCTGGGATATCGGCTCTTCCTTCTATCTCGACCGGCACATCCATGCCGCTTTGCCCGAGCGCACCGCCGACACAAAGGTGGCCAGCGAAGCGCTCGACGCCAGCCTGGTGAAGAGCCTGGCCAAGGGCCTGCGCCGGCTCGATGGCGATACCGCACTTCCCGCTACTTTCGCCGAATTGCAGCCGCTGCTCGCCGCCAAGGGCGTGGCACTGGCCAGCGACACACAGGACTATATGATCCCGATCGCGGTCGAGGCGAACCAGGTCCAGGACCGGCTCGGCCTGTTCGGCGCCGTGCTGACCTTCGCGCTGTCGGTCGCCGGCGCCTTCTATGCGCTGAAGCAGATCGCGCCGCGCGCCAGGGCGCGCAACAATGTCGAGAAGCTGATGCTGTGGGGGCTGCTTGCGGCCTCGACCATCGCCATCCTGACCACGGTCGGCATCGTGCTGTCGATGCTGTTGCAGACGATCACCTTCTTCGAGAGCGTATCGCCGATGAGCTTCTTCTTCGGCACGGTGTGGGATCCGCGTTTCGCCGCCGCCGGTTCCGGCGGCAGCCAGGGTCAGTTCGGCCTGATCCCGCTACTCGCCGGCACGCTCTACATCGCCGCCGTTGCGCTTCTGGTCGCAGTGCCGGTCGGGCTGATGTCGGCGGTCTACATGTCCGAATATGCCTCGCGCGGTGTGCGCTCGGTGGTCAAGCCGGCGTTGGAACTGCTGGCCGGCATTCCGACCATCGTCTACGGCATCTTCGCCGTTGTCACGCTCGGACCGTTCTTGCGCGACCTGTCGGCGGCACTCACCGGCGGCTCGCCCTTCATCCAGGGCCAGAGCATCTTCACCGCCGGTCTGGTGATGGGCGTCATGCTGATCCCGGTCGTGTCCTCTTTGTCCGACGACATCATCACCGCGGTGCCGCGCGCAATGCGCGACGGCTCGCTCGGCCTCGGCGCCACCCGCTCCGAGACGATCAAGCGGGTGATCCTGCCGGCGGCACTGCCCGGCATCGTCGGCGCCATCCTGTTGACGGCGTCGCGCGCCATCGGCGAGACGATGATCGTCGTGCTGGCGGCGGGCGTCGCCGCCAATCTGACGGCCAATCCGTTCGAGGCGATGACGACCATCACCGTCAAGATCGTCAACCAGCTGACCGGCGACCTCGAGTTCAACTCGCCGCAGACGCTGGTCGCCTTCGCGCTCGGCCTGACGCTGTTCGCGCTGACGCTGGTGATGAACATCGTCGCCCTCTACATCGTGCGCAAGTACCGGGAGCAGTACGAATGACCGACATCCCCCTGGACACGATGGCGGGCGCCGTCGCGCGTCCGCGCCGCGACATCGGGCTGAGGGCGCGCTATGCCGCCGAACGCCGGTTCCGCATCTATGGCGTGATTGCGATCTCGGTCGGCCTGGCGTTCCTGGCCATCATGCTGATCACCATCGTTTCGAAAGGCTACACCGCCTTCTGGCAGACGACGGTGACGCTGCCGGTCACCTTCGACGAGAAGGTGATCGATCCCTCCGGCAAGCGCGCCACCGACCCTACCGTGCTGATCAAGGCGAACTATCCCAAGCTCGCCGAAAACGCGCTGGTGGCCAAGCTCGGCATCGATCCGGCCAACAAGCCGATGATGCTGAAGCTCAAGGGCTTCCTGTCGGAAGGCGCGCGGGTCCAGCTGCGCGACATCGTCTCCGCCGATCCGTCGGTGATCGGCACGACGCGTGACGTCGACATCCTGGCCGCCGCCAATCTCGACTCGGCCTTCAAGGGCCAGATCGACCTTGGCGTCGATGAAGCGCGCCGCAAGGTGTCCAACCAGCAGATCGACTGGATGAACAAGCTCAAAGCCGAAGGCGCGATGGCCGAGCATTTCAACACCGGCCTGTTCAGCTATGGCGCCTCCAGCCGGCCCGAGACGTCGGGCATGGGCGTGGCCATCATCGGTTCGTTCTACATGATGGTGATCGTGCTTTTGCTGGCGCTGCCGATCGGCGTCGCCGCCTCGATCTATCTGGAGGAGTTCGCCAAGAAGAACCGCTTTACGGACCTGATCGAAGTCAACATCAACAATCTCGCGGCGGTGCCGTCGATCGTCTTCGGTCTGCTTGGCCTTGCCGTGTTCATCAACTTCCTCGGCATGCCGCGCTCGGCTTCCTTCGTCGGCGGCCTGGTGCTGACGCTGATGACGCTGCCGACCATCATCATCGCCACGCGCGCCGCCCTCGCCGCGGTGCCGCCGTCGATCCGCTCGGCGGCGCTCGGCCTCGGCGCCTCCAAGATGCAGATGGTGTTCCACCACATCCTGCCGCTTGCCGCCCCAGGCATCCTTACCGGCACCATCATCGGCCTGGCGCGTGCGCTCGGCGAGACAGCACCGCTGCTCTTGATCGGCATGGTCGCTTTCGTCACCGATTATCCGGCGACGCCTTTCGATCCGGCGACCGCGCTGCCGGTGCAGATCTATATGTGGGCAAACGAGGCTGAGCGCGCTTTTGTCGAGCGCATGTCCGGCGCCATCATCATCCTGCTCGTCTTCCTCATGGCCATGAACATCACCGCGATCGTGCTCCGGCGCCGCTTCGAGCGGCGCTGGTAGAAAAAAGGCAATTTGGTATGAACATCATGACCGAACAGTCCCTTGAGAATGCAGTGGGCGACAAAATGAACGCCAAGTCGAACGAAGTCATCAAGATGCGCGGCGACAAGGTCGGCGTCTTCTACGGCGAGAAGCAGGCGTTGTTCGACGTCAATCTCGACGTGCGTCAGAACCAGGTGACGGCGCTGATCGGCCCGTCCGGCTGCGGCAAGTCGACCTTCCTGCGCTGCCTCAACCGCATGAACGACACCATCGATTCGGCGCGGGTGACCGGCAAGATCACGCTCGATGAAGACGACATCTACGACAAGAACATCGATGTCGTCGAACTGCGCGCCCGCGTCGGCATGGTGTTCCAGAAACCCAATCCGTTCCCGAAGTCGATCTACGAGAACGTCGCCTACGGCCCGCGCATCCATGGGCTGGCCAAGCGCAAGTCCGACATGGACCAGATCGTCGAGCAGAGCCTGAAGAAGGCGGCGATCTGGAACGAGGTCAAGGACCGCCTGCAGGAGCCCGGCACCGGCCTGTCCGGCGGCCAGCAGCAGCGCCTGTGCATCGCGCGCGCCATCGCCGTGTCGCCGGAAGTGATCCTGATGGATGAGCCCTGCTCGGCGCTTGATCCGATCGCCACCGCCCGTGTCGAGGAGCTGATCGACGAACTGCGCCAGAACTACACGATCGTCATCGTCACCCACTCGATGCAGCAGGCGGCGCGCGTGTCGCAGCGTACAGCGATGTTCCATCTCGGCTATCTCGTCGAGGAGGGCGCCACCGACAAGATGTTCACCAACCCCGACGACAAGCGCACCCAGGACTACATTACCGGCCGCTTCGGCTGAGCCGTCCGGCGGGTGAATTTTCAGGCACGAGGACCAAGATCATGGGTGAACATACCGTCGCCTCCTTCGATGAAGAGCTCGGGCAGATCAGCAAGCTGATCCGCGACATGGGCGATCTGGCAGGCTCGATGGTCAGCGGCTCGACCAGGGCGCTGCTCAATTCGGACAATGCGCTGGCACAGCGTGTCGTGTCCGACGACGCCATCATGGATGCGCGCCAGCGCGAACTGGACGACCGCGCCATCACGCTGATCGCCAAGCGCCAGCCGATGGCCAACGATCTGCGCGCCGTGGTCGGCTCGATCCGCATGGCGGGCGACCTCGAGCGCATCGGCGACCTCGCCAAGAACATCGCCAAACGCGTCGGCACCGTGGGCTTGAGCGTCACGCCGCGCGACCTCTCGCACTCCATCGACGCCATGGCGCAACTGGTGCTGATCCAGGTGCAAGGCGTCGTCGAGGAATATGCCGCCACCGATGCGGCAGCGCTTGCAAAACTCAGGAATGACGACGAGCGCATCGACGTCAAATACACGTCCGTGTTTCGTGAGCTCTTGACCTACATGATGGAAGACCCTCGCAACATCACCGCCTGCACGCATCTCTTGTTCTGCGCCAAGAATCTTGAGCGCATCGGCGATCATGTCACCAACATCGCCGAAAATGCGTATTATGTGCTGACCGGCCAGCAATTGCCCGCCAATCGTCCGAAGCAGGACGAGACGGCGATGGCCACGCCGGCCTGATGAGGGTGAACTGCCTATGATCGCGCCACGCATCATGGTCGTGGAGGACGAGGAGCCACTAGGCGTGCTCCTCCGCTACAACCTCGAATCCGAAGGCTATCAGGTCGAGGTGGTGACACGCGGCGACGAGGCCGAGATCCGCCTGCAGGAAAACGTGCCCGATCTCCTGGTGCTCGACTGGATGGTGCCGGCTGTTTCCGGCATCGAGCTCTGCCGGCGGCTTAGAGTGCGGCCCGAAACCGAGCGGCTGCCGATCATCATGCTGACCGCGCGCGGTGAGGAAAGCGACCGCGTGCGCGGCCTGTCCACCGGTGCCGACGACTATCTGGTCAAGCCATTCTCGACGCCGGAGTTCATGGCGCGCGTGAAAGCGCTGCTGCGCCGCGCCAAGCCGGAAGTGCTGTCGAGCGTGCTCAAGGTCGGCGACATCGTGCTCGATCGAGAATCGCACCGGGTCTACCGCAAGAAGAGCGAGATCAGGCTCGGACCGACCGAGTTCCGGCTGCTCGAATTCATGATGCGCCATCCCGGCCGCGTGTTCTCGCGCAGCCAACTGCTCGACAATGTCTGGGGCGAGACGATCTATATAGACGAGCGAACCGTCGACGTGCATGTCGGGCGGCTGCGCAAGGCCGTCAACAACGGCCGCATGCCGGATGTCATCCGTACCATTCGCGGCGCCGGCTACGCTATCAGGGAAGACTAGGATGCTGCGCGTCGCGCCGTTGCCGGCCATTCAGGCGACATGCTTGCCGGATTTCGCCTGAATGCCCGGCGCGAAAATCTCCTGGTCGACGAAGCCGAGCGCGCGCATGGCGCAGCCTTCGCGGATCAGCGGCAGCTCGTTGGGCTCGGTGTCGAAGGAGATCGATTTCGAGTGCTGGCCGCCGGCGGTCTGGGCGATCGCTTCGCGCAATGCCGGTTCGATCAGGTCGAAGGCGGCGGCGCTGACGCCGACCATGGCGACGGGTGCCGGATCGATCAGAGCAAACAGGCTGCCGAGGCCGAAGCCGAGCGCCTCACCGGCCCTGCGATAGGCTTCGCGCTCCGGGCCATCGGTTTCGCGGGCGCGCGCGGCGAGTGCGCGCATATCAGCGTCGCCGATATCGACCGGCTCGGCATCCTCGCCCATCATTTTGGCGCTGCGCCAGATGGCGTAGTTTCCGGCATAGGCCTCGACGCAGCCGCGCCGCCCGCAGCGGCAGAGCGCGCCGCCCGGACGGTGGATCATGTGGCCGAACTCGCCGCCCGAGGAATGGGTGCCGGTGAACAGTTCGCCTTTCAGCACCAGTCCCATGCCGATGCCGTGCGACAAGAGGATGGCGATAAAGTTGTCGCGGTAGCGCTCGGGCTGGCGCCATTGCAGCGCCACCGCCATCATATTGCAGTCGTTCTCCATGGTGGCCGGAATGCCGAATTCCACTTCCAACATGTCGGCGAAGGCAATGTCGGTCAGTGGCGTGATTGGCGACCACAGCATGGCGCGCGCCTGCGAATCGGTGATGCCCTGGATGCCCATGGCAATGCGGGCGATGCTCTGGACATCGAGGTCGGGATCCTCAAGCCGCCGCCGGACGATTGCTACGCATTCGCCAATCAGCTCGTCGCACGGCTTGGTCAGCGTGTCCAGCCGGCGCTGTTCCTCGGCGACGACGTGGCCGGCATAGTCGATGACGGTGACGGACAGGAAATTGAGCGACAGCACGACGGTCATCACCGCCGCCGCTTCCGGGTTGAGGCCAAGGCCGACCTGCGGCCGGCCGCGTCTCAGTGCGCCTGTCTCGCCAGGTTTGCCTTCAATCAGGACGCCTTCTTGAATCAGATCAGACGAGATTGCCGATATGGTCGAGTGGCTGAGGCCGGTGGTCGCCGCAATCTCGGTCCGCGACGGCTGGCCGGCCCGGCGCACGGCCGAAATCACCATGGCACGGTTGCGACGGCGCAGATCGTCGTGGCGGATTCCAACCGACATTTGTTTCCTCCCGGCCTCCTCGCGCCTCATGATAGTGAAGGCGTTCGACGGCACCAGCCAAATATTGGCAGACGCCGGCAGCCCTGTCATTGTTTATTGCGGACCTCGAAAAAATTCGGCAAGGCCATCAGAATCCATCAGAATCGATGTTGACAGCGCCTTATCATTGAACCAGTATTTTTTCGAGGCTCGAAAAAATAGGGCCTCTGTGTGCCGGCCCTCGGGCCAGTTTTGTCGCGCCGCACCCGGCGCAGGGAGGATTATGATGAACAGATTTGCAGCCGCCATGCTGGCGGGTGTCGCCATGTCGCTGGCGCTGATGTCGGTCGCGCAGGCGAAGGACAAGGTCATCGGCGTGTCGTGGTCGAACTTCCAGGAAGAGCGCTGGAAGACCGACGAGGCGGCGATGAAAACGGCGATCGAGGCTGCCGGCGACAAGTACATTTCCGCCGACGCGCAGTCCAATCCCGGCAAGCAGCTGACCGACGTCGAAAGCCTGATCTCGCAGGGCGCCAACTCGCTGATCATCCTGGCGCAGGACGCCTCGGCCATCGGCCCGGCGGTGCAGAAGGCGCTGGACGAAGGCATTCCGGTCGTCGGCTATGACCGCCTGATCGAGAACAAGGACGTCTTCTACCTGACCTTCGACAACAAGGAAGTCGGCCGCATGCAGGCCCGCGAAGTGTTCAAGGCGAAGCCCGAAGGCAACTATGTCTTCATCAAGGGCTCGGGCTCGGATCCGAATGCCGATTTCCTGTTCTCGGGCTCGATGGAAGTGCTCAAGGAAGCCATCGACTCGGGCAAGATCAAGAATGTCGGCGAGGCCTATACCGATGGCTGGCTGCCGGCCAATGCCCAGAAGAACATGGAACAGTTCCTGACCGCCAATGACAACAAGGTCGATGCCGTGGTTGCGGCCAATGACGGCACCGCCGGCGGCGTTGTCGCCGCGCTGACGGCGCAGGGCCTTGCCGGAACGGTTCCGGTCTCGGGCCAGGACGGCGACCATGCCGCTCTGAACCGCATCGCGCTCGGCACGCAGACGGTGTCGGTGTGGAAGGACGCGCGCGAACTCGGCAAGAACGCCGCCGAGATCGCCTCGCAGCTTGCCGATGGCAAGAAGACGGGCGACATTGCCGGCGCCAAGGACTTCACCACGCCTGGCGGCAACACCGTCAAGTCGCTGTTCCTGACCCCCGTCGCGATCACCAAGGACAACCTCAACGTCGTCATCGACGCCGGCTGGATCAAGAAGGACGAAGTCTGCACCGGCGTCGCCGCCGGCAGCGTCGCGGCTTGCAACTGATCTCGACGACTTGAAGAAATTAGGCGGCCCGGGGGGGGCCCCCGCGGGGGCGTTTTCTCTACGAGAATTGTGTGTTTCCGCCATCGGCGGCAAACTTCTAGGCTGTGGTCCGGCATCCGCGCCAGACGGCAAGCCGCTGGAGGACATCATGACCGACACGACCTCAAATCCGCAGGCCGATACGGCACGAGCGTCTGAACTCGGCGCGGTCGCCCGGTTCCTGAAAGCGACCGAGCTCGACACGCGCATGCTCGGCATGGTCGGCGCGCTGCTGGTCATCTGGGTCGGCATACATATCCTGTCGGGTGGGCTTTTCCTGACGCCGCGCAATCTTTGGAACCTGTCGGTGCAGACGTCCTCGGTCGCGATCATGGCGACCGGCATGGTACTGGTCATCGTCATGCGCAACATCGACCTTTCGGTGGGCTCCGTCGAAGGCGTGATCGGCATGATCATGGGCGTGGCACAGGCCGAATTCCTGATTCGCGTCATCGGCTTCCAGCTTGGAAACCCCTGGCTCTGGATCGTCGCGCTTGCCGCCGGCGTGGTGCTTGGTCTGCTGATCGGCGCGTTCCAGGGCTTCATCATCGCCTATATGCAGGTTCCGGCCTTCATCGTGACGCTTGGTGGCCTGCTGGTCTGGCGTGGCATGGCATGGCTCATCACCAGCGGGCGCACGGTCGCGCCACTCGACGCCACCTTCCAGCTGATGGGCGGCGGACCACGCGGCTCGATTGGCGCCGCTGCCAGCTGGATCGTCGGCATCGTCGCCTGCGCGGCGGTCGCCTTCGCGCTGCTCAACGGTCGCTCGCAGCGCAAGCGCTTCAGCTTTCCACTGCGCCCCGTCTGGGCCGAGACCCTGCTTGGCGTGGTCGCTTGCGCGGCCATCCTCGGCGCCGTGTGGATCGGCAATTCCTATCCATGGCCGATCGGCATCGTGCGCCAGTACGCACAGCAGAACGGCATCACCGTTCCCGAAGGCGGGCTGTTCATCGCGCATGGCATCGCCATACCGGTGCTGATGGCGGTGACTGTCGGCATCATCATGACGTTTATCACCAAGCGCACGCGTTTCGGCCGCTATGTCTTCGCCATCGGCGGCAATCCGGAGGCAGCGGAACTCGCCGGCATCAACACGCGCTGGGTGACCATGAAGGTGTTCATGATCATGGGTGTGCTGGCTGCAATCAGCGCGGCGATCTCGTCGGCCCGTCTCAATGCGTCAACCAATGCGCTGGGCACACTGGACGAGCTTTTGGTGATCGCGGCCGCCGTCATCGGCGGCACGTCGCTCGCGGGCGGCGCCGGAACGGTGATGGGCGCCATGCTCGGCGCGCTTCTGATGCAGTCGCTGCAATCCGGCATGGTGCTGCTCGGCATCGACTCGCCGCTGCAGAGCATTGTCGTTGGCGCTGTCCTGGTCATCGCCGTCTGGCTCGACACCGTCTACCGCAAGCGGGTCTAGGGAGGAACGACTATGGAAAAAACTGCTCCCACCGGTACGCCACTGATCGACATGCGCAACATCTCGATCGCGTTCGGTGGCATTCGCGCCGTCGACGATGCGTCCATCGATCTTTTCCCGGGCGAAGTGGTGGCGCTGCTTGGCCACAACGGCGCCGGTAAGTCGACGCTGATCAAGATCCTGTCGGGCGCCTACAAGCGCGATGCCGGCCAGATCTTGGTCAACGGCCAGGAGGCCTCGATCTCCAATCCGCGCGACGCCAAGAAATACGGCATCGAAACGATCTACCAGACGCTTGCGCTGGCCGACAATGTCGACGCTGCCGCCAACCTCTTCCTCGGCCGCGAACTGATGACCGCGTGGGGGACACTCGACGATGTCGCCATGGAGGCCGAGGCGCGCAAGGTGATGGGCCGGCTCAATCCGCGCTTCCAGCGCTTCAAGGAGCCCGTGATCAAGCTATCGGGCGGCCAGCGCCAGTCGGTGGCGATCGCACGCGCCATCCTGTTCAACGCCCGCATGCTGATCATGGACGAACCGACGGCGGCGCTCGGGCCGCAGGAGACGGCGCAGGTCGGCGAACTGGTAAAGCAGCTCAAGGCCGACGGCATCGGCATTTTCCTGATCAGCCACGACATTCACGACGTGTTCGAGCTTGCCGACCGGGTCTGCGTAATGAAGAACGGCCAGGTCGTCGGCACCGCGCTCACCACCGATGTGACGCAGGACGAAGTGCTCGGCATGATCATCCTGGGAAAGTGTCCGCCCGGCGCCATTCCCGGTCCGGGTGCGCTGAAGATCGCGGCCTGAGACCACGATATCATCGGCTCTCATCTTCACCGATGTTCGACCGATAAGCCGGCTAAATATACGTGATATGCCAGCCGTCATTATGGCTTGGCCGCGCCATTGTCTTGCCGCGGCGAGTTGCCCATAAAGGTTCCCGAACCGTCCATGGGCCTGCGTTGAAGAAGCTTTTCCCGATCCTTGCCTTCATTGCCGTTGCACTGATCAGCCTGACGATGGCGGGCTTCGCCTATTTCGCCACCCAGGAAGCGGCGCGCATCAAGTTCGAGGCGACGGCCGACGACGCGCTCAACCGCATCGAAAGCCGTATCGATCTGCATCTGTCACTGCTGCGCTCGACGCAGGCGCTGTTCGACGCCCGCAACGGCGAGATTTCAGGTAGCGAATTCAAGGCCTTCTCCAGCGCCCTCAATCTCGATAACAATTTCGCCGGCCTGCGCGGCATCGGCTATCTCAGGCTGGCCAAGACCGGTGACGAAGCGGCGGTCGAGCGCGACATGTTGCGCGACCGCGGCGCCGGCCACACGGTCTATCCGGACACGACACAGCCGTGGCGCACGCCCGTCGTGCTGTTCGAGCCGCTCGACCCTGCCAACGAATCCACCATCGGCTACGACATGTTCACCGAGCCGGTGCGGCGCGAGGCGATCGAAAAAGCGCTGGCCGATGACGCACAGCACGCAAGCGGTCTGGTCCAACTCGGCCAGGACACGGGGGCGGCGCAGACCTTTACCGGTTTCCTGGTCTTCGTCAGGCTCAATGTCAAAACCGCGCCGGATGGTATCAACGCGTCCAGATCATCGACATCAGGCCTTCTCTACGCGGCCTTCCGCGCCCGCGACCTGTTCCAGACCGCGCTCAGCCGCACGCCTTTGCTGCCGGTCAACACCGCGGTCTATGACGGCACGGCCGACGCCGACAATCTTCTGTTCCAGTCGGAGACGCCGCCGGTTGCGAGCTTTGGCGACAGGCTGTTGGTGACGCGCAAGATCATCGTCGCCGGTCGGCCGTGGACGGTGCTGTTTCGGCCGACAAGTGCATTTTCGCAACCGTCCTCGCGCGCCATTCCGGTCATGCTCGGGCTGTTCGGCCTGCTTCTGGCCGGCGCCATAGCGTTGGTGGCCCGCTACCAGGAGCGCGCCTACGACGCCAAGTCGCTGCTGCATGAAACGACGGAAAAAAGCCTGCTCGAAAAGGATTTGATGCTGCAGGAGATGAAGCATCGAATCAAGAATTCGATCACGCGGGTGCTGGCGATTGCGCGCCAGACGGCAGCGCAAGCAACCGACGTGAAGGAGTTCTCAACTTCCTTCTCAGCCCGCCTGCAGGCAATGGCGGCTTCCCAGGATATGCTGACGCGTTCGCGCTGGCAGAAGGCCGATCTTGGCGACCTGCTGCGCATCGAGCTCGGCCAGGTGTTCGGCAAGGAGCTTCCGGAAGGGATATTGTCAGGGCCTCAGGTGCTGCTCGACGAGAGGACGACGCAGGCGCTTGGCCTGACCTTTCACGAACTGGCGACGAATGCGCTGAAATATGGCGAGGCCGGCAATTCCGTGGGTGCGCTGAAGGTCGACTGGTCGTTCGAGGGGCGCGGGTCCGAGCGGATGCTGGTTCTGAACTGGCGCGAGGCCGGGCAGAAGGAACTCGAAGCGCCGGCGAAGACCGGCTTCGGCACCAAGCTGATCGACCTCAATGTCACGCGCGAATTGCGCGGCACGATTGCCCGAGATTTTCGCGCCGATGGGCTTACGGTGGAAATCAGGATCCCGCAGCCTGATGCAGTCAAACAAACGGAGACCGGCTGACCGGTCTCCGTCGCGATTGTCTGACGCTTTTGAAGCGGATCAGCAGCGAGCGGTGTAGAGCCGGCCGCGATTGTCGCGATACTGGCAATAGCCGTTGCGCAGGTTGCGCACCAGCAGGCCGGAACCGGCGCCAACGGCTGCGCCGATCAGCGCACCCTTGCCGCCGCCGATCAGTCCGCCGGCCAAAGCACCGACACCGGCGCCGACACCGACATCCTGCTCGGTCGTGCTGCAGCCGCTGACGGCGACCACCGCAACCATGGCAATAATCAATTTCCGCATAGAATCTCTCCTCACTTTTGTCCTCACTTTAGTAAGCTCCAGCCGCTATTTAGCACGAAACAGCAGCCTTTGCCCGCTCGATCTTATTGTTGGCTAAGAGAGTCTTTTTCGCGGCGCGTGGCGTTCGACGCGACCACGACACTGGAAATCTGCAAAGACGCGTCGAGGGTGCCGTCCGGGCGCACGTTCCAGACGATCTGGTCGTAATCATCTTCCAGCGCGGGGTCGACCGTAAGACATTTGGCAACGACGTGCTCGGCCTGACCCTGCACGTCGCCGGCAGCGAATGGACGTTCTGCCGTGCATGCTTCGGCGGTTTCGAAAACACTGACCGGCACCGGCAGTTCACGGCATTCGGTCATGTTGTTCGAACAGCCAATTACCAAAAGCAAAGCGGCGATGTGTTCCACGGCGACACGTCCTCTCGCCATAAGAACGGTCCACAGCCGTCAAAGTTCCTGTGCCGAAAGGGGCGTTAATAATTGGTCGGCTACGAGCTGGACAGTTTCTGAGCCAGGCTGCTTGGGAGCAGCGTGAACCTGAGCATCTGGCTCAGACCAATTGCGACGCCACGATCAGCACAACAGCGGCGACGAGCGCGACAGCGGCGACGCGAAGCAAGGGATGCCAGGCGTGCTGCAAAGGCGAGGCTGAAGCGTCAGGATCCTGAAAGCCGCTCATCGACACCCGGGCGGCCTGCTCCAGCCTGTTCATATCGGCAACCGTCATGATCATTCCTCCCGCGTTGCAGGCTGCGGCCGAAACATCGGTTGAATCGGTCAAGATCCAGCAATCTCTGGGAACCACAGCATCGGATTTTATGGTGAACAGCCGGTTAAGGAATCCCGCCGCTCATTCGGTTTCGAAATTGCCGTGCGGAACGACGAGGCGATATTCGAGGCGGTCACTGGTGATCTCCAGCGTCGCCGTGCCGTTCAGCGATGCCGGCACGACACGTTCGAGGGCAACGCTGCCGAAGCGTTTCTCGGTGCGCCTGTTATCATTGGCGACAATGGCCTCGACCCAGGTCAGCGACAAAGCCGGCTTGTCTGCGGCCTCTGCGACGTTCGACAGATCGGCGGTTACCTCGACAAAGCCGTCCGGCCGCGCCAGGGCCCCGTAGCTGAATGAATTGACGGCGAGTTCGTGCATTGCCAGGCCGATATGGATTGCCGCGTTGGGATTGAGGTACGGGTTGACGCCATTGAAGCGCAGGCTCTGCGCGGGATCGGCGCCGTAGCGAACGACCTGGCCGCGGATAAGCTCGCGAAGTGCTGCACCCCGCCAGTTCGACGACGTCACCAGATCCTGCGAGGAAGCCAGTGACTGCAGGCGGCCGCGAAAGCGCTTCAGGAAATCGTCGGGTGTCTCGGAATAGCGGCCGGTCTGGGTGGCAATACTCTGGATGATGGCCAACAGGTTCTTGGAGCGGTGGCTGACTTCGCGCAACAGCGTCTTCAGCGTCTGTTCGCGGCGTTTCTGCTCGGTGGTTTCCACCATCGTGGTGACGACGCCCTGCACGTCGCCGCGATGGCCCCGATCGGCATCGACCCATACCTGGAACCACCGCATGCCATCACCGGTGGGAACACTCAGTTCAAGGCGTTCCGGATTGCCGGAAGCGATAACATTGCCTTTGGCGGCGGCGATTTGCTCAGCTTGCGCCGGTGGCAGCGCGCCGTTGCTGTCGGCTGTGTCTGAAACCCACGGCGCACGCATGTTGCGGGCCCATACAGTCTTCAATTCACGATCCTGATAGAGGACGGAAATGCCGGCATTGTGCAGAGCGTGAAGCAAGGCCCGGCCAAGCTGCATTCCGCTTTCAGCCGGGTGCAGTGCGATCACCTCGTCGCCCTGTCCGCTCTCGCCTCCGCCAATAGAACGCATCAATCACCTGTCCACCTGATCAGGACTGAACGATTCACTTGGACTCAGTTCCTGAGTAGGTCCCCAGAAAAGGTCCGCCGGACGATGTCCCGTTGAAGGACATCGCCCGGCGGTGGCTGGAAACCGTTTGAGGGGTGCGGCTTCCAGTGTTCGCCCGCTCCTACGATGCCCGTCTGAACAGGCCGGCCAGAAGCGAGATGACGAGGAAGGCGAGAAAGATGAAGAACAATATTTGCGCGATACCGGCCGAGGTACCGGCGATGCCGCCGAAACCAAGCGCGCCGGCGATGATCGCCACGACGAGAAATACGAGCGCCCAGTAGAGCATGATCTGTCTCCTTCCGATACTGGATCAAAAACGTGAGTGATTGCTGTTTGTTCCACCATTTGCCGAAAAAGAAGGTCTTTGGAAGAGGCCCGGATGCGAATTGATTCACGCGCGTGCGTCCCATACGGAGCGACGGGCAGCCGCTGATCGCCGGTTTGGCGATCGCCAGTGCCGGCAACGCTGCGAGGCGGCGAAAAGTTGGAGATTGAAGGCCCTACTTCACGCGGCGGCCTTGGCCTGCCGGTCGAAGAACAGCGCTTGGCTGATCAGCGCCTTTACCATGTCGGGATTGAACGGCTTGGTGACGAGGAAGGCCGGTTCAGGCCGCTCGCCGGTCAGCAGACGTTCGGGGAAGGCGGTGATGAAGATTACCGGCACCGAAGTCGACGACAGGATTTCGTTGACCGCATCGATACCCGAGCTGCCATCGGCAAGCTGAATGTCAGCCAGCACCATCTTCGGCCTTGTCTTGCCGAACATCGCCACCGCCTCGGTATGGGTGCGCGCGGTTCCGACCACGTGGTGGCCGAGGCTCTCGACCATTTCCTCGATGTCCATGGCGATCAGCGGCTCGTCCTCGATGATCAGCACATCGGTCGCCACCTGGCGAGAGATCTCATTGCTCGCCTGGGCAAGCAGTTCGGAGAATTCCTTGGCGTCGACATCGAGAATTTCAGCTGCCTCGTCTTCACCGAAGCCTTCGACCGCGACCAGCAGGAAAGCCTGGCGTGGCCGTGGCGCAATGGCGTTCAGATTGGCGGCGGCGCGCTGCTCCCATGCCGATTGTGCCTGCTCCTGCGGAACGCGGATGGCAATGGAGGTGAACAGTTTGGCGAATACCTTGTAGAGCGCGATGCGGTCGCTTGACGCTTGCGGGAAGATGTCGACGTCGGCGATGATGGCTTCGAGCATCGCGGCTACCAGCGCATCGCCACTCTCCTGCGATCCGGATACGGCGCGTGAAAAGCGGCGCAGGAACGGCAGGTGCGGAGCGATGGTTGCGGAAAGGCTCATGGTAGACGTCTCCCTCAGATGACGTGATTGCATAGATTGCAGGTCAAGCTGATTGCAAGCCCCAACATCCAAACGCGGGTTTTGCGAAAAAGTTCCGACACTTGTGGAACGAAACTGCACGGGCGACGTTTGTGGTGCGATGGGCAACCAGACGAGGGGGCCGCTTTGCGTTGTGTAATGGGGCGGCTCGGGGCGCTGGATTTAAGGGCGAAATGAAGGACATGAATAAAGAAACGCTGGCTGGCGCCGCTGACAGGCGCCGGGCCAATTCCGGCGACCCGCTCGGGGCGAATTCGGAAATTGGCCGTAAACTCAAACAGTATTATGACGAGCTGGTCTCGGACAATGTGCCGGATCGCTTTGCCCAGTTGCTCAGCCAACTGGAAAAGGCCGAACCCGCACAGAAGAAGGACTGAGGCATGGCAGCTGTCTCACAAGGGTTCAAGACCGACCTGCTCGGCTCGATCCCGAGCCTGCGGGCCTTTGCCGTGTCGCTGACGCAGAATGCCGACAAGGCCGACGATCTGGTGCAGGAGACGCTGGTCAAGGCTTGGGACAAGCATGAGAGCTTTCAGCCCGGCACCAATCTCAAGGCATGGCTGTTCACCATCCTGCGCAACGAGTTCTATTCCCAGATGCGCAAGCGCGGCCGCGAGGTGCAGGACAGCGACGGCATCATGACGGCCAGGCTTGCCGTTCATCCGGCTCAGCACGGCCAGCTTGACCTCAAGGATTTTCGCGGCGCGCTCGAGCAACTCCCCGAGGACCAGCGCGAAGCCATCATCCTCATCGGCGCTTCAGGCTTTTCCTATGAAGAGGCCGCCGAAATCTGCGGCTGTGCGGTCGGAACGATCAAGAGCCGGGTCAGCCGGGCCCGCACGCGGTTGCAGGAGATCCTCAAAATCTCCGGCGAAGACGAATACGGGCCGGACGCGATCTCGTCCCAGGTGACGGGTTCAAACGCTGCCTGACGGCGGAGGCCCCGTTTGCGGGCCTGGGCTCTCTACACATACGCATCGAAGATATCTCAGACTGGCGCGCGGCCGCAGGCCGCCGCCAGAGCCTCGACGAGATCGGTCCCCGAATAAGGCTTGGTGACCAGGCGGATGCCGGGAAAAGACCCTTTGATCTCATCGGGGTCCGAATAGCCGGAGGCAAAGACAAACGGCAGGCCCGATTGGCGCAGCCGCGCGGCGAAATCGAGTGTGGACGTTCCGCCCAGCATGAGGTCCACGATAGCGGCGTCGAACTCGCCAACGACCTTCTGCTCATCGATCTCGGCCAGAGCGCGGGCAATCACTACGTCGTTCGCGCCATGGTCGCGGCAAAGCTGCTCGACATCCATGGCGATCAGGAATTCATCCTCCAAGACAAGAATTCGCAATCCCTCAAGCAATGGCGGCACTTGGCAATCTCTCCTCAATTCTTGCAGCATCGGGTACAGTGACTCCAGTCAACCGCATCGCGGACCTTGGGGGATCGGTCAGGCCTTAATCCGAAAAGTTCGCCCACCGGCTCTACTCCACAAGCGAGCTTCGAATTCGCCTCAGTGGAGTGTAGCGAGTCATGATCGCTATTTGCCATCCTGTCATTTAAAAAAGACATGCCATCGGCAGCGGAACCGCGGCCTTGCAAAGGCGTAGCACTCAGTCTCTGGCACGAGACTTTCGAAAGAGGGATCGAAATGTCTGGCCAGAATGGTCGTTCGTTTTCCAGCCGTCAGTACCCATGCGAGATCTGCCCGCTTCGGCCATTGCCGGTGTTCCGGGAATTCGAGAAGCAGGAGCTTGCCTATGTCAGCATGTTCAAGAAGGGCGAACTGGCCGTCGACAAGGGCGCCACAGTGCTGGTCGAAGGCAGCCAAAGTGCTCATCTCTACACCGTGCTTTCGGGCTGGGCCTTCCGCTACAAACTATTGTCGGACGGCAGGCGCCAGATCCTGAACTACTCCATGCCCGGCGATCTTATCGGGCTGCAGGGCAGCCTGATGGGCGAAATGCAGCACTCGGTCGAGGCGCTGTCGCCCATGCTGTTGTGCGTCTTCGAGCGTGAAAACCTGCACGAGCTCTACCGCAACCATCCGGGCCTTGCTTACGACATTACCTGGCTGGCGTCGCGCGAGGAGCGCATGCTGGACGAGAACCTGCTCAGCGTCGGTCGGCGCACGGCGGTCGAGCGCACCGCCTATCTCATTGCCTTCATCGCCAGCCGCGCGGCGATAGTCGGGCTCAACGGCAAAGCGCCGGTGCAAATCCCGATTACCCAGCAGCATGTCGCCGATACGCTCGGCCTGTCGCTGGTCCACACCAACAAGACGATCCGCAAGCTCATCGATCGCAAGCTGATCGCCTGGCGCGACGGCGGTTGCGAAGTGATAGACAGGGAGGGGCTGAAGAATCTCGCGCGTTGGGAGGGCCTAAGTGAAGGCCGTCGGCCGCTGATCTGACAGGCAGGCCTCCAACTGGGGCTGGACTCGCACTTGCAAACACCCTTTCATGGATACGGTCTCCGGTTTCGGAACCATGACGTGTGTCGGGCGTTTGAAGCCAAGCAAACGCAAGGAGTTTAGAATGGCAACTGCCGCAGGAAAAACCGCCAACGAAAGTCAGACGAACGCCGACCTCGAAGCCGACATTCGGCAGTTGAAGGCGGATATCGAAAAGTTGACCAAGCAATTGGCCAAGACCGGCGAACATGGTTACGGCACGGCGCGGCGCGCTGCTGCCGAAGGCGTCGACCAGTTGCGCGCCCAGGGTGAAGCCGTCTTCGACAGCCTGCGTGGCAACGCCAAGGATCTTGAGGCCCAGATCACGGCCAATGTGCGCGAGAAGCCGGTTACTTCACTGGCGATCGCGGCCGGCGTCGGCTTCCTGTTTGCGCTTCTTGCCCGGCGCTAGTTTCGACAGAGATGGGCATGCTGGCACCGCTTATCTCGGCCTTGGCCTCGGGTGAAGCCATTGCCGCCATGCGCCGCGCGCGCACGGCGGCAATCGTCTACGGGTTCGCCGCCGTCGCTGCCCTGTGCGGCCTCGGGTTTCTCCTGGGGGCGGCCTACATCTGGGCGGCTGACCGTTATGGCTCGATGGCCGCCTGTCTCGGCTTCGCGGCTGGTTTCCTGGTACTGGCCGGGCTTATCGTGCTCATTCATCAACTTGCGGCTGGAACGCGTGCGCGCCGACGTGCGCGAAGGCGCAATGCCGACCTGAAGGCGCTCGGTATCACCGCGGCGCTTGCCGTGCTGCCGGCCTTGCTCAAGGGGAAAGGCGGGAAGGGCGTCATTCTCGGCCCGATGATCGCGCTCGCGGCCTATGCCATCTACCGTGAGAACATCAAGCCGGACCGGGGCGATCCGGACAGCGAAGCCGACTAAAGCGCGCGCGCTGATACGCTGTTCCCGGGAAAACCGCTTCGCACTTCTGGAATCGCTTTAAGCCGGCAGATCTTCAAGCGGCATCGATATTTCGGCGAACACGCCTTCGCTGCGGAATTCGTGGGTCACTTCGCTCGACAAAACCTTGGCGAGGCTGCGGCGGATCAGGATAGAGCCGAAGCCCTGGCGTTCCGGCGGGTCGACTTTCGGCCCACCGCTTTCGCTCCAGGTCAGCACAAGGCGGCGCGCGCCTTTCTTGCCCGCCGCCTTCCAGTCGACATCGACCTTCCCCGAGCCAACCGACAGCGATCCGTATTGCAGCGCGTTGCTGGCCAGTTCGTGCATGATCAAACCGAGCCCCACCGCCTGGTCGGGCGAAAGCAGCAGATCCGGACCGGCGATCACGATGCGCGGCCGTTCTGCCGAATCGAACGGCTTGACCTCGATCTGCATCAGTTCGCGAATACCGATGCCGCGCCATTCGCGATCCGACAGCAGGTTATGGGCAGCGCCCAGCGCCTGCAGCCTGGCGCCGAAGGCTTCCAGGAATTCGCTTGGGCGGCGAGCGTGGCGAACGGTCTGCGTCGCCAGCGCCTGCACCGTCGCCAGCGTGTTCTTGACCCGATGGTTGAGCTCGCGCAGCAGCAGCCTTTGCCGGTCCTCGCCGAGCTTGCGTTCCGAGATGTCGTAGTTGACGCCAAAGATAAGCGTCGGCTTGCCTTCGCCGTCGCGCTCGATGACGCGGCCGCGGGTGACTATCCAGCGCGGCGGATCGAAGCCTTTGACCCGGTATTCGCCGAAATAGTCGTCGCTGCCGGTCAGGGCATCGCGAAAGCGCGTCTCGGTCTGGTAGACGTCGCGCGGGTCGATGGCGGCCAGAATGTCGCGCGCCCGCAGCCGGTTCGAACGCGGCAGGTTGAACAGCTCCGACAAACGCACGTCGCATTCGATCATGTCGGTGCGGATATCCCAGGCCCAACTGGCGAGCGAGGCGGCGTCGAGCGCTATGGCTCGGCGCTTTTCCTCCTGCGCCAAAGCAGCCGTGGCAATGGCGCCGCTGCGGTTGGCGTCCTTGAGGGTAAACAGGCTGGCGGCGAGGCTGGCCAGCGATTTCAAATGATCGAGCGCGGCAGCGGACGGAAATTCATGCGGCTCCCGGTCGAGTACGCACACCGTGCCGACGCGCGCGCCGGCGACCACCATCGGCGCGCCGACATAAAAGCGGACATGGTGTTCGCCGGTGACCAGCGGATTGCGGGAGAAGCGAGGGTCGATGCTGGCATCCGGCACCACCATCGGCTCGTCGCCGGCGGCAATGGTATGGGCGCAGAACGATATGTCGGTCGCGGTTTCGGTCTCGTTAAAGCCGACACAGGATTTGAACCACTGTCGTTCGGTGTCGAGCAGCGTGACGAGCGCGATCGGCGCCCGCATCACGGCGGCGGCAAGGCCGGTGATGCGATCGAAGTCGGGATCGGAGTCGGTGTCGATCGCGTCAAGCCCGTGCAGTACGGCAAGCCGCTCCGGCGACGCCACGGCGCGGCGGACCTCAACCGGCAAACCAGCCTGCTTCGCCACCTTGCTATCCACCAAGCCCCCTCGCTTGCAGGCCCCACCTGTGGTGGCGCGCATCTCGCGCGGCCGTCGCGCGCCGGAACTTTTGTAGCAAGCAATCGTTACCCCACCATGTTTCGCCGGCGATGGTTTTATCCACCATGCCGGTTGCGCGACAGGAACGCCGCCAATGACCAAGATCGCCCCTGAAAACAAAGCCCGTCAGGGGCGCTGGGGTTGGCACGGCCTGCGCATATTGGTCGCCGCGCTGCTCCTGGCTTTCATTGCTTGGGGAGCGGCCGAGATTTATGGCCAAAAGATCGATCCAGATACCCCTGAAAGCCAGGGGCAGCCCACCGGCCAGACCGCGCCGGCCGACCAGAGCGCGCCAGCCGGCGAGGGGCAGTCGGGCGGCTAGGGTTTTCCTCGTCATTCGTAATCGCATCAGGCGGCCTTCGCCTGGGCGGCTTGCGCCGGAACCAGGACGTTCAGTGCGCCAGGGTGGATCTGGATTGTCGTTTCACGCTCCAGCTTGACCAGTTCGCCGTCGATGACGGCACCGAATTTCTTGCTCCCTGTATGGATTTTCACGATTGCCTTGTCGGCCTGATGGGTTTCGACATGATCGCTGTCGCGCCACCTGCCGCGAGCCATGTCGAAGAGGGCCCTGACCAACTCGCCACGCTGCCGCGCCACGGTGACATAGATGCCGAGCACGCCGCCGGCAGGATTGTCGGCATAAGGCAGATGGCCTTCGCCAAACAGATTGTTGGAAATGCCGATGCCGCTGATGCGGGTCACGATCTCGGCTTCGCCGACCGTCAACGTCACCTTCATGGCGGGAGGATTGTTGATCGTCGTCCAGGCGGCCTTGGCCGAGGCGCGAATCTTTCCCAGGCGCGAGGCGAATTCCATATTGTCGCGCAGCTTCACCATCCTGGCGTGCAGGCCGATCGAGAACTGATGCACGAACGGCCGGCCATTCGCGCTCGCGATATCGACCGCCATGATCTCGCCGTCAGCAAAGGACTTCAGCGCGCCATCGATGGTCTGCGGAATCCCAAGGCCGCGGGCGAACAGGTTCATGGTTCCTGCAGGCAGGACGGCCAGCGCCTTCTTGCCATTCATCAGCCGCCCCGCGGCGGCCGAAATGGTGCCGTCGCCGCCACCGGCCAGCACGACGTCGATGTCGCGCCGCGCGGCGACCTTGTCGAGCGCCGCGACAATCTCCTTGCCGGCGACGATGTCGATCTCGATGGAGTGACCAGCCGCCTCGAGCGTCTGGCGCATCCGGTCGGTTAGCGCGGAAAGATCGGTGGTCCGCAAGGTGCCGCCGTCCCGGTTCAGCACCGCTGCAAATCGCATGCCCCACTCCGTATTCTTTTTAGCGGCCGGAATGCCAGCCGCAGGCTGAAACGGGCAAGCTTGGCAAAGGTTCCATCGGCCGGGCGGGAATGTCGGGCGATTCCGCGGACTTGCCCAGGGTATTTCGATGCTCCCGTTTTTTCGGAACAAGCGCCTTGTCACAACGTTGTGATCCCATTGGAGGCGCCGCCTTCGGTCTCCCGGCAAGTGGTTTGCCGATTGCGGCGCGCATGAGATCACGCAAGAGGAGACTTAATCATGATCCGCACACTGTTCGCGACAACTGCACTCGCAACGCTGATCGCTACCGGTGCGTTTGCGCAGTCAACGACGGCCCCGGCGACGACCCCAGCGCCGGCTGAAGCCCCTGCTACCATCGCGCCGGCGCCGCAACAGGCCGACGGCGCGCTGATGACCAATATCATCGGCGAGTCCGTCTACAATGGCACTGGCGACGATGCGCAGAAGATCGGTGACGTCAGCGACGTCGTCCTCGATGAAAACGGCCAGGCGAAATCCGCCATTATCGGCGTTGGCGGCTTCCTCGGCATAGGCAGCAAGAACGTCGCCTTCGACTACGGCAAGTTGCAATGGGTCGAGAGGAATGGTGACCGCTGGCTCGTCGCCGAGACGACGAAAGAAGCGTTGACGGCGCTGCCCGACTTCGACCGTAAGCCCTACGATCCGGCCTCGGCGCCTGCTTCCACGGCGCAGAACGACCCGCAGAAGCCGGTTGATCTCAACGCCGCGCCGTCAGAACCGGCGGTGAAACGCGCTGACGGCAATCTCGCAACCAACATCATCGGCGAGAATGTCTACAATGGCACTGGCGACGATGCCCAGAATATCGGCGACGTCAACGACATCGTGCTGACCAAGGATGGCAAGGCGCAGTCGCTGGTGATCGGCGTCGGCGGCTTCCTCGGCATGGGTGAAAAGAACGTCACCTATGATTTCGCCAAGGCGCGGTGGGCCGAAAAGAACGGCGATCGCTGGCTGGTGGCGCAGACGACCAAGGAGGAACTGCAGGCGCAGCCTGATTTCGACCGGAAGCCCTATGATCCGGCGCCCGTGACGACAACCTCCGACGCGACGCAGCCGACTGCTCCCGCTGCCCCGACGGCCGTTGCACCGGCTGACAATGCTCAGCCAGCCGACAAGACCGCGGAAGCTCCGGCCGGTACAAAAGCCACCGATCCGACGCAAACGGCAGCGATCGACAAGTCCACATTGACCGAAATGCCGGTCGGTAACATCAGAGGCGACGACCTGAAGGGCACCACCGTCTATGGCGCCAACGACGCCAAGGTCGGCGAGATCGGCGACGTCGTGCTCACGCCCGACAGCAAGCCGGATGCCGTCATCATCGATGTCGGCGGCTTTCTAGGCATCGGCGCCAAGGAGGTCGCGGTCGGCATGGACAAGCTCAAATTCATGACCGACAAGGACGGCAACAAATATCTCTACACCAACTTCACCAAGGAGCAGCTGCAGGCGCAGGCCGCCTATGACAAGGGCAGCTATGCCGAGAAGCGCGACCAGCAGCGGATGATGGTACAGTAAGGGAATAGGCAGTAGGGATTAGGCAGTAGGCGAAAACTAGGCGATCAGGCACCAGGCCGCCAGGAACATTCTACTGCCTACTGCCTACTGCCTACCCACATACCCACCACTCCCTCGTCCGTCAGCTCTGCAAGCGCCAACGACTGGTCAAGATGCTCGGCGCGCCAGGCAAGCAGTCGCTCGGCAAATTCAAGCCGCACGCTGAGATAGGCCGGGTCGGCGGCAACGTTGGCCAGTTCGCCCGGATCCTTCTGCATGTCGAAGAGCAGCGGGGGCAGGCCGCCGCCGAAATGCACGTATTTGAATTTTTCCGTACGGATGACGGCGAGGTTGCACTGGCGCGAGCCGATGCCGAAATGCCGTTCGGCCTCACCGCTGGCAATCGAGCGGAAGTCGAACTCCCAATGCGCCGCGTCGCGCCAATCCTTAGGCGGTTCATCTTGCAGGAACGGTTTTAGCGAGCGGCCGTCGAGATGCATCTGGGCGTCGGCGTCCAGCAGATCGAGCAAGGTCGGGAAGATGTCGACGGCCTCGGTGAAGTGGTTGACGGTCGAGCCGGCTGCATTGCCGTGACGCGGGTCGCGCACGATCAATGGGATGTGATAGCTGCCGTCGAAGAAGCCGCCTTTGCCCAGCATGAAATGGTCTCCCATCATCTCGGCGTGGTCCGAAGTCAGCACGATGATGGTGTCATCCCATGCATTCGCCGTCTTGATCGCTTGCCAGATGCGGCCAAGCTGCGCGTCGACCTCCGAGATCATGCCGTAATAGATCGCGCGGATGGCCCGGATGTTGTCGTCGCCCCAGTCGCGCACGTGGCCGTCGGTGCCGGGGCGGAAGCTTCTCCGCTTCTGGCGACCAAGGTCGTAAGCCAGATAGGGATGCCTTTGCGCCTCGGCCTGCCAAGTCTCGACATGGCGGAAGGGCGGTCCGTCCGCCGGATCATACAGCGTGTTGTAGGGCTTCGGTACGACAAAGGGCGGATGCGGGCTGATGAAGGAGACATGCGCGAACCATGGCGAATCCTGTTCGTCCAGCCAGCGAATGAATTCGCCGGCAAGAAAAGCGGTCGCAGTCTCGTCCCTGGAATAGACAGGCGGCGCGCTGGTCACGGCGTCGCCCGCTTCCCCGCCCACGGGGCGGTGAATGCCGGGAGAGCCCGCGCTGGTGTCGACGCCACGTGCCTTCAGCCATGACAGCCATGGTTTCTGATGCTCAGGCAGGAACTGGCGAACGCTGAAGCCGGGCAGCACGCCCTCATAGCTTTTCAGCCGGGGATCGCCCGGCGCCATCGTGCGGGGATCGGGCGAGACGTCGGTGTAGCCGAACAAAGTCGGATCATAGCCGAGGGCGCGGGCCGAAAGCGCCATGTTGCCGTGGCGGGCGTCGAGCGGCGTGCCGTTGCGGCAGACGCGATTGTTCATCTGGTAGAGGCCGGTGTAGAGGCACGCGCGGGCCGGCGAGCAGGGCGCCGCGCCGCCGTAATGCCGCATGAAAAGGACGCCTTCGGCGGCGAGCGCATCGGCATTCGGCGTCTTCACCACGGCATGGCCGGCAGCCGACAGGCAATCGCCCCGCCATTGGTCGCAGGAGATCAATAGGATGTTCGGGCGTCTGCTTTTCGCGGCCAATGCTCTATCCTGTCACGTCGGGAAGACGTTCAATGAACCGGAATTTGGCGGCAGCGCAAGCCTGTCAGTCTTGCTTAAATGGTGAACGAAAATTTCCTGCTGTTCACTATTGGGATACAGTCCATTCTGAGTTTGCCGCCTTTGCCATTGCCAGGCGGCCACTCATATAGGCGTGGACAGCGGCAAGAGCCGCAAACCGAAGGGAGGAGCAAGACAATGCTCGACCAGATCAAGGGCCTGCATCACGTGACGTCGATGGCCGGCGATGCGCGCCAGAACAATAATTTCTTCACGCACAAGCTCGGCCTGCGCCGGGTCAAGAAGACCGTCAACTTCGACGCGCCAGATGTCTATCACCTCTATTATGGTGACGAGCACGGTACGCCCGGCTCGGTGATGACCTATTTTCCGTTCCCGGACATTGCCAAGGGCCGCCATGGCGTCGGGGAAGTCGGTACCACGGCCTATTCGGTGCCGGCCGGCACGCTCGGCTATTGGGAAAAGCGCTTCGCCGATGAAGGCGTTGCGGGTGTCTCCCGCGAAGAGACGTTCGGCGAGAAGCGGCTGGCCTTCGCCGGTCCCGACGGCGACGGTTTCGCGCTGGTCGAAGACAAGGCGGACAGCCGCGCGCCATGGTTGAAAGGCGGCATTCCCGCTGATGAGGCGATACGCGGCTTCCACTCGGTCTCGCTCAGATTGAAGGATGGTGGCGCCACGGAAGAGCTGTTGAAGTTCATGGGCTATGAGCAAGTGGACAAGTCCGGCAGTGTCAGCCGGCTCGCCATCAAGAACGGCAACGGCGCTGATGTTGTAGATATCGAATCGCTGCCTACCGCGGGCTTTGCCAATCTCGGCGCCGGCTCGGTCCACCATGTCGCCTTCGCGGTGGAGAACCGCGCCCAGCAACTCGAAGTGCGCAAGGCGCTGATCGATACGGGTTATGGCGTAACGCCGGTGATCGACCGCGACTATTTCTGGGCGATCTACTTCCGAGCGCCGGGCGGCGTGCTGTTCGAAGTCGCTACCAATGAGCCGGGCTTCGACCGCGACGAGGACACCGCCCATCTCGGCGAAGCCCTGAAACTGCCGACGCAGCACCAGCATCTGCGGCCCTATCTTGAAGAGCATCTGCAGAAGCTGGAAGGCTGAGACGATGAGCAAGGAAGCTTACATCCATAAGGCGCTGCCGGGTTCGCCCGGCGGCCCGCTGCTCTTCGTCTTTCACGGCACCGGCGCGGACGAGAGCCAGCTGCTGTCGCTCGGGCGCGACCTCGCGCCACAGGCGACGATCGTATCGCCGCGCGGCGATGTTTCCGAGCATGGTGCGGCGCGTTTCTTCCGCCGCACCGGCGAGGGCGTCTACGATATGGACGACCTCGCGCGGGCGACCGCCAAGATGGCCGGTTTCATCAAGGCGCAGGTGATAGCGGCAAGGCCATCTTCGGTCTTGGGTCTCGGCTATTCCAACGGCGCCAACATCCTGGCGTCCGTAATGTTCGCCGCGCCCGAGCTGTTCGATGCGGCGGTGCTGATGCACCCGCTGATCCCGTTCGAACCGCAGGTGCAGGGCAGCCTTGCCGGACGCCGCATCCTGGTCACCGCCGGCAAGCGCGACCCAATCTGCCCGCCCAACCTGACATCCCGGCTGGAGGCCTATTTGCGCGCCGATGGCGCCGATGTCACAGTGGAGTGGCACGATGGCGGCCACGAAATTCGACCAAACGAGATCGAAGCGGCGAGGCGGCTTTTTGCCGATGCGCCGGTTGAAGGAGCAAGCGATGCCTGACGAATTGCCTGAGATCGAACTCGAGGACCGCGGCTCGAAGGGACGTTATGTCCTGCGCGGGCCCGGTGGCGCCGAGGCGGAAATGACCTTCACCAAGGTCGGCGAGCACCAGATCATCATCGATCACACCGAAGTGCCGGACGTGTTTCGCGGCCAGGGCGCCGGCCTTCGGCTTGTCACACGCGCCGTCGAGGACGCGCGACAAGTGGGCAAGAAGATCATCCCGCTCTGCCCCTTCGCCAACGCCCAGTTCCACCGCCATCCGGAATGGGCGGATGTGCTGAAGCAATAGACCTTTTTCCCTTCTCCCCTTGTGGGGTGAGCAGCCGGTTAGCCGCAGGCGAATTCATCGTGCCGGTGGCATGATGAAAGGCCGGCGAACGCCGGGACGCTGCGAAGCAGCGGGGACCGGCAGGTGGTCGGAGTCGCTCAGCCACAAGAGCGAACGCCTCTCTGGCATTTGCGCAGTTCGGCCTTCTTGCCTAAGTACACAGTTCGCTGCGGTTCGTCCGCTCCTGCCAACTGACCGAATGGCTTCCTGATGACCGAATCCGATCTCGTCCCCGTCTTCGACGGCCACAACGACACGCTGCTGCGACTGTACCAGTCGAAAGACACCGACGTCGAAAAGCTGTTCATCGAGGGGACGCAGGGCGGTCATATAGATCTGCCGCGCGCCAAGAAGGGCGGCTTTGCCGGCGGCATGTTCGCGATCTTTCCACCGCCGGTCGAGAAGAGCAAACGCTCTGCGGTGCCGCCGGCGCCGAGCGACAATGAGCCGTTGCCGCCGGAACTGCCGCGCGCTGATGCGCTCAATTCCACCATCGGCATGGCCTCGATCCTGTTTCGGCTGGAGCGAGCGGGGGCGCTGACCGTCTGCCGCAGTGCCGGTGACATTCGCGAGGCGATGGCGAAAGGTTCGATCGCGGCGGTGTTTCATATTGAAGGCGTCGAGGCGATCGATCCCGAACTTACCTTGCTCGACGTGCTCTACGAAGCCGGCCTGCGCTCGCTCGGCATTGTCTGGAGCCGCCCCAACGCCTTCGGCCACGGCGTCCCGTTCCGCTTTCCGTCGTCGCCCGATACCGGACCGGGGCTGACCGATGCCGGCAAGGCGCTGATCAAGGCCTGCAATCAGCTCAAGATCATGGTCGACCTGTCGCATCTCAACGAAAAGGGCTTTCGCGATGTCGCCGCACTCAGCGATGCGCCGCTGGTCGCCACCCATTCGAACGTGCATGCGCTGTGCACCCATTCGCGCAACCTGACGGACTGGCAGCTCGGCGCTATCCGCGAGACCGGCGGCATGGTCGGGCTCAACTTCGCCACCGGCTTCCTGCGCGAAGACGGACGGATGAACTCGGACACCAGCCTCGACATCATGGTGCGCCATGTCGACTCGCTGCTGCAGGCGCTGGGCGAGGACGGCGTCGGTCTCGGCTCCGATTTCGACGGCGCCATGATCCCGGCGGTCATCGGCGACGTTGCCGGTCTGCCGAAGCTGATAGATGCGCTGGCCGCGCGCGGATTCGGACGCGCATTGATCGAGAAGATCGCCTATCGCAACTGGCTGAACGTTCTCGAAAGAACCATAGGCTGAGGCTTAAGCGCCCATGCGCTTCAGCCAATCCTGGCCGCCGCGATCCCTGATCATCGGCAGCGGGTTCTCCCAGTCCAACCGCGCGCAGATGCGGTAGACTTCGAGCGTCTCGGCGCTCATTTCGCCGCGCTTGTAGAAGTACATGGCGGCGGCATAGCGGGTACGACCCGACCATTTTTCGCCGAGCGGCGTGTTGACCAGCTGCCACTGTTCGGCGGCTTCCGTATCATCATCCGGTTCGTCGGCCATGATCAGAAATCCGCCGGCGGATTGGCGGTGCGGCGGTCGAGCTTGATGAAAGGACGGGCCACCACCTTGGCCCGCTTCATCAGCTTCTGGTACTGCAACTCGCGCATGGCGTAGATCTCGACCCAGAGGTCTTCCACCATCGTATCACCATAGGGACGCGTCAGCGAGGCTATGGCGATATTGCGCTTGGCCATCGGCGACCAGATGGCGGCGCTGACCAGCCCGACCTCCTGATGCTTCTTGTGGTAGACGATGGCGTGCTCGGCCGGGATGTTGCCTTCGATCTCCAGCCCGACCAGCATGTGGCGCAGCCTGCGTTTGGCACGGGCTTCGAGGATGGCGCGGCGGCCGTTGAAATGGCCTTTTCCCAGGTCGACCATAAAGCCGAGACCGATCTCGTCCGGCATGCGCAGACGGTCGGCGCGAATGGCATGGTCTGCGGTGGTGAAGTCGGCATTGGCGACGATCAGGCCGGCTTCCAGCCGGGCGCGGTTGAGGGCGGCGTAGCCGATGGCGCGGATGCCGCGCAGTTCGCCTGCCGTCATCAGGCGGTCCCAGAGGCTGAGCGCTTTTTCGGCCGGCACGAACAGTTCGTAGCCGAGATCGCCGGTGAAGCCGGTGCGCGAGATGGTGATAGTGCCGCCATCGTGCGGGAGTTCGGCGAGATCGAACACTTTGAGTTTTTCAACGCCGGCGAAACCCGCCTCGTGCAGCACGGCGAAGGAGGTTGGGCCTTGCAGAGCGAGACCAGCGACGCTTTCAGTCTCTTCCTCGACGGTCACCTCGAAGCCGGTCGCGCTGTCCAGCAGCCAGGGCAGGTGCCGCTCCTGCGAACACAGGCGGAAGCGGGTCGGCGACAGCCGGAACAGCGTGCCGTCATCGAGGACAAAACCTTCGTCGTCGCACCATGCGGTGTAGTGGACGCGGCCCGGTTTCAGCTTGGTGACATCGCGCAGCGTGACGCGATCGAGGAAGGCTTCGGCAACCGGCCCCTCGATGCGGTATTTGGTCATCGGCGAGATGTCGAACAAAGCCGCCTGGCTGCGGATGGCGAAATATTCGAGTTCCTCGTCCCACAGCGAATGCGGCGCGCGATAGCCGGCCCAATTGTACCAGTCCTGGGTTCTGGCCAGCGCATCGATGCGCGGCTGGAACGGCGTGGCGAGACGCAGTGTGCGGAAATGCGACTGCGCTGTGGCGTGGGCGGCGTTGTTGATCGGACTCGTCATGACGGCATTCCTTCGCCGTAGAGTGCGGCGTTGACTGGCTGAAACATCCGATCATCCCTTCATCGCTATGATGCGCCGCGCCGCATTAAAACCGGGAGCACCCGAAACGCCGCCGCCTGGATGCGAACCGGCGCCGGCCAGGAACAGCCCCTCGATCGGCGTGTCGTAGCCCGACCAGCCGGAGACGGGCCGCGACATCAGCATCTGGTCGGCCTGCAATTCGCCGTGGTGCCAGTGGCCGCCCGGCATGCGGTAGTTGGCTTCGATATCGGCTGGCGTCAAAAGCTCGGCATGCAGCACGGACTTGCCAATACCGGGGGCATACGCTTCGAGCTGCGCCATAACAGCCTTGAGGAATTTCGGCTTGCCGGCATCCCAACCCTCTTTCAGCGCATAAGGCGCGTATTGCACGATCGCCGATAGCACGCAGGCGCCACTTGGCGCGAGCGACGGGTCGGAGAGCGAGGGCAGTGTGATCTCCATCACCGGTTCGGCTGAGAACTCGCCATATTTTGACGGGTTGAAGGCGCGCTCGACATGGTCGGGCGAGGGCGCGATGACCAGACGGCCCTTGTGATTATCGGCGTCGACGCCGGAAAATTGCGGTGGCCGATCGAGCGCCAGATGGAGCTTCGCCGCGTCGCCCCTCATGCGGATGTTCTTTACCTTGCGCATGAAACCCGTGTCGATCTCGCGCGGGCCGACGAGATCGAGCATTGTGGTCGCCGGGTTGATGGCGGAGACGATCGTTCTGGCGTGCAGCACCTCGCCGCCGTCGAGGGTCACGCCGAGGGCGCGGCCTTTCTCGACGACTATCCTGGCCGCGGGCGCTGCCGTGCGGACGGTGACGCCGGCTTTGTCCGCCGCCGCGCGGATCGCGGCGACGACTGCACCCATGCCACCTTTCGGCAGCGTCTGCGCGCCGGTTTTGCCGCCGGTCTCGCCGGCCAGCCGATAGTAGAGGCCGAGCAGGGAGGTCGGCGAACGCGGGCCGAGGTGGCTACCAAGCGTGGCGTCGAAGGCAAGCAGGCCCTTCAGCCTGATATCGGCAAGCTGCTCATCGAGCAGGTCGGCGACGTTCATCAGGAGCACCCGCAGGAAATCGCGCATGTCTTCCTTGCCGAGCTTTTTCAGCGCCACGGCCGTCTGGCCGAGCGCTGCGGTTTCACGCAGCGACATGCCACCGAGATCGGGCGGGCGCCGCGACAGGAACGGTTTCAGG
Organism: Mesorhizobium sp. M0037; assembly: GCF_040323635.1. Lineage (NCBI taxonomy): Bacteria > Pseudomonadati > Pseudomonadota > Alphaproteobacteria > Hyphomicrobiales > Phyllobacteriaceae > Mesorhizobium > Mesorhizobium sp. M0037. Next base: position 41,603 of record NZ_JAMYVB010000013.1, read on the forward strand.
ATGCCGGCATAGCGCAGAAGTTGCGCGCGCAATTCCTCCCAGGCCGCCTGCTCGGATGGATTAGAGCCGGTCAGCACCTCGCCATAGGCGCCATGCAGGACAAGCGCTGGGCCGTCCTTCGACAAGGCAACCGACGGCATGAAGTCTGCGCGGGTGACCTGCAGCCCGTATTTCTCCAACTCCAGTGTCTTCACCACGTCGGGATGCAGGTGGTTCAGCACATGGGCGATCGACGAGACGCGAAAACCCGGCGCAAACTCTTCGGTGCGCGCGGCGCCGCCGACATCGCCAGCGGCTTCCAGCACCAGCACCTTGCGGCCGGCCTTGGCCAGCGTGGCGGCAGCGACAAGGCCGTTGTGGCCACCGCCAATGATAATGGCATCAAATGACGTCATGGGCCGGGCTCATATGGGAGGTCGATTTGGCGAGGTCGCGCAGGATCTCGGCTGCCGCATTGCGGCCGGGTGCGCCCATGACGCCGCCGCCGGGATGTGTCGAGGAGCCGCACATATAGAGCCCGCCGACCGGCGAGCGGTATTGTGCGTAGCCCGGCACCGGCCGGTTGAACAGCAGCTGGTCGAAGGTCAGCTCGCCCTGGAAAATATTGCCTTCGGTCAGCCCAACCTCGGCCTCGATCTCGCGTGGCGTGCGCACCTCCATATGGACGATGCGGTCGCGGAAGCCTGGCGAGTATTCCGCGATCTGCGCAACCACGCTTTCAGCGAAACCGTCGCGGTCGGCATCGGTCCAGTCCTGGCCATTCACCTTGGGCGGCGCGTACTGCACGAAGCAGCTCATAAAATGCTTGCCCGGCGGCGCCATGGTCGGGTCGAGCGTCGTTGGGATGACCATGTCGAGGAATGGGTCGGCCGACCAGCGACCGGCCTTCCAGTCGTCATAGGCGCGCTCCATGCGCTCCATGGAATCGGTGAAATGCATGTCGCCGCGATAAACGGGTGAATCCTTCGGCAGTGCCGGGAATTCCGGCAGAGAATCCATCGCGATGTTGACCTTGCCGGAGGAGCCGCGGATCTTGAAGTTCCTGACCCGCCGCAGGAAAATGTCGGGCAGTTCCTTCTCCTCGACCAGTTTCAGGAATGTGCGTTTGACGTCGGCGTTGGAGACGACGAGCTTGCCGTAAATCTCCTCGCCGCCAGCCAGCACCACGCCCTTGGCCTTGCCTCGGCTCACCAGCACATGGTCGACCTCGGCGCCGGTACGGATGGTGCCGCCGGACGCCTTGAAGGAACCGGCGAGCGCCTTGGCGACGGCGCCCATGCCGCCGCGCGCATAGCCCCAGGCGCCGACCGAGCCGTCGACCTCACCCATATAATGGTGCAGCAGCACGTAGGCTGTGCCGGGCGACATCGGCCCGAGCGCGGTACCGATGATGCCGGACAAAGCGAAGTTCGCCTTGATGACATCGGTCTCAAAATATTCGTCGAGGAATTCCGAGATCGACATGGTCCAGAAGCGCAGCGTCAGCGCCATTTCTTCTGATGACAGGCCGGCGAATTTCTTGCCGAGATAGAGAAGCTCTCCGAGGTCACGCGGCTTGAGACTGGTCGGGTCCGGTGCGGTGCGCATCAGCAGCGGCTGGATGAAGCGGCACTGCCGCGTCACGTCGCGCGAATAACGGTCATAGGCCTCGGCGTCGCGCCTGGAGAAGCGGGCAAATTCGCGCCGGTGCGCATCGTGGTCACGGTAGTTGGCGAGGTAGTCGCCATCGCGCGTGAACACGGCGCCGCCCTCATAGGAAATCACCTGCAAGCCGAAGCGCGGCAGTTCGAGGTCGCGCATGATTTCGGGGCGAAACAGCGAGCAGACATAGGAGCAGTTGGAGTAGAGGAAGCCCGGCGTTAGCTCGCGGCTGGTAGCGGCGCCGCCGACCCAGTCGTTCTTTTCCACCACCAGCACGTCGAGCCCGGCGCGTTGCAGATAGCTGGCGTTGACCAGGCCGTTGTGTCCGCCGCCGATGACGATCGCATCCCAAGCTTTCATTCGCGCCCAGCCTTCATGGTGCTCGACCCTTCATTTTCGCGTGATTTGTCGCCGAATGCGCGGAATTTGGCACGGCAGCGGCTATTCTGTCCAGCCATTCTGAATGAATGTTCAACAAATGATATTGCGTTTTCCTGTTAATACGCTACGCTTTGCCGGCATTCGAACCTGCGCAATTCGGCTGATGGGACTTAAGGTCTGATGATCGAAACGGCAGATGGCGAGCCGGAATATGACGCTGCCGCGATCCGCTTCCTCGAGGCGCTGTGGGGCGAGGGTTATCTGTCGCCGGGCGGACCCGACGAGGTCGACCGGGTGGTCGAAGGGCTGTCGCTCAGGGGCAAGACGATCCTCGACATCGGCTGCGGCTCCGGCGGCATCGCGCTGCATCTGGTGGAGCGCGACGGTGCCGCTCATGCCACCTGCTTCGATATTGAGCGGCCGGTGATCGAGGCAGCCAGAAAGCGTGCCGCTGTACGAGGGCTTTCAGACCGCGCCAGCTTCGTCCAGGCGCCGCCGGGGCCGCTGCCTTTTGCCGACGCTTCGTTCGATGTCGTCTTCTCCAAGGATGCGCTGGTGCACGTGCCCGACAAGGACGCGCTGTTTGCCGAAATCCTCCGCGTGCTGAAACCGGGCGGCGTCCTTGCCGCCTCCGACTGGCTGATCGGCCATGACGGCGAGCCGTCATCTGAGATGAAGGCCTATGTCGCGGCCGAAGGCCTGTCCTTCGCCATGGCCTCGCCGGCACGCTATGCGCAAGCGATGCGCAGCGCCGGCTTTGCCGATGTCGCCGTCAGAGACCGCAATTCTTGGTATCGCAAGGTCGCGCGGGGCGAGTTGGAAAGGCTGAAAGGCCCGCTCTACGAGACGGCGGCAGCCGCAGTCGGAGCGGCCTATCTCGACAAGAACATACGAACCTGGGAGGCCATGCAGAAGGTGCTTGACAGTGGCGAGCACCGTCCCACTCATCTTCGCGGGTGGAAGCCGGCTGTGGTGGGATAGCCGACAATGTGGAGCATGACGGCACCGATGAAAGCTGCAGCGCGCGAAGAGCGATCTTCCGACACGTCTGGAAAAACCGAACCGGAAAAACGCGGCCGCAAGGCGTCGAAGGAGGTCAGGCAACAGCAGCTGATCGAAGCGACCATCGATTCGCTGGCCAAGCGCGGTTATTCGGAAACGACGATGGCCGATGTCGCTGACGGCGCCGGCCTGTCGCGCGGCATCGTCAACTTCCATTTCGAGAGCAAGGAGAAGCTGCTCGTCGCCACGCTGGCCTATATGGCCGACGAATATGCGGCGCATTGGCGCGTCGCGCTGACCAAGGCCGGCGAGGATCCAGCCCGGCAGCTGCGGGCGCTGGTCGCCGCCGATTTCGACCGTTCGATCTGCAACAAGCGCAAGCTCGCGGCGTGGTGCGCGTTCTGGGGCGAGGCCAAGTCGCGGCCGACCTACCAGGCGCTGTGCGGCGCGCGCGACGCGGCCTACCAGAAGATCTTCATCGACCTCTGTGCCACGCTCAAGCAGGGCGGTGGTTATGCCTATGAGCCGCAGGTCATGGCGCTCGCGCTCAGCGCCATGCTGGAGGGCTTGTGGCTGCGGCTGATGATGGGCACCGAGGACGTCACCCGTGAGAGCGCGCTGCAGGCGGCAAACGAATTCCTGTCAGCCGCCTTTCCGAAACACTATCCGCCGGACAGCGGACGTTGACAACAACCGGCGGATCCAAGCCGGAGCGAACAATCAGAAACAAAGAGGATGGAACAGCATGAAAAGAACAACCCGACGCCTGACACTGACATTGGCGCTGACGGCGACGCTGGCGGCTTCGGCCGCCGCGCTTGCGGTCGCCGCCGACAAGGACCTGATCGTGTTCGACTGGTCCGGCTATGAGGACCCGAGCTTCCACCCCAGATATGTCGAGAAGAACGGCGACTCGCCGACCTTCGCCTTCTTCGGCGACGAGGACGAAGCCTTCGAGAAAGTGCGCTCCGGCTTCAAGGCCGATCTTGGTCATCCCTGCTCGCAGAGCGTGACAAAGTGACGCGAGGCGGGGCTGCTGCAGCCGCTCGACACCTCGAAGATCACCGGCTGGAAGGATCTCAATCCCGGTATCATGGCGATGAAGGATCTGGCCACCACGTCGGACGGCAAGGCCTGGTTCATGCCGTGGGACTGGGGCAACACCCAGCTCACCTACAACTCCGACAAGATCGACGCGAAGGATGTGCAGTCGCTGAAGGCCTTCGCCGATCCCAAGTTCAAGGGGCGGGTCTCGATCGGCGACAATGTCGACGACGCCTATGCGCTGGCCAGCCTTGCCATCGGGCTCAAGGACTGGACCAAGATGACGGACGACCAGTTCAAGCAGGCGTCCGATTTCCTGCGCCAAGTGCACAAGAATGTGCGCTCCTACTGGACCGACACCACGGACGTCGTCCAGCTGCTGAGCGGCGGCGAGGTCGATCTCGCCTGGGCATGGAACGATGCCACGGTACAGTCCGTCGCTGCCGGTGTGCCGATCAAGTCCAAGAAGGATACGGACGAAGGCATCTCGACCTGGGTCTGCGGCTACGTGCTGTTCAAGGACGCACCCGGCAATGTCGACAAGGCCTATGACTACCTCAACGCAATCAACGATCCCGAGACCGCCAAGGTGCTGGTCAAGGACTGGGGTTATGGCCAGGCCAACGCCAAGGGCATGGCCGGCGTCGACCCGGCGATCCTGAAAGAAAAGGGCTATGACGACGTGCAGAAATTCGTCGACAAGACACTGTTCCAATCGCCCGTGCCGTCGTCGCTCAAGCTCAAGATGATCGCCGAATTCGAGAAGATCAAGGCAGGCTACTAAAGCTCTGTCCGGCCTCCTCCGTCTGCCTGTCGGTGCGCCGGGCAGACGGTCTCGCCAAGGCCGCTGAAATTCCGTAACGTCGCCCGGCCGCTTTTCGCGATGAGGAGTTTCGCGCCATGAATTCCATGCTTCGCCGCCTCGCCCTTGCCGCTGCTCTTACAGTCGGCGCCGGCGCCGTGCTTGCTTATGCCGAAGGCGGCGGCGACCTCGTCGTGTTCGACTGGTCAGGCTATGAAGATCCGTTGCTGCACCCCGACTACACCGCCAAATACGGCGCCGAGCCGACCTTTGCTTTCTTCGGCGACGAGGAGGAAGCGTTCCAGAAGATGCGCGCCGGCTTCAAGGCCGACATCGCCCACCCCTGCTCACAAAGCGTGACCAAGTGGCGCGCGGCCGGCATTCTGCAACCGCTCGACACCTCCCGGATCGCCGGCTGGAAGGATCTCAATCCCGGCATCATGGCGATGAAGGATCTCGCCGTCACCGCCGACGGCAAGGCCTGGTTCATGCCGTTCGACTGGGGCAACACTTCGCTGCTCTACCGCACCGACAAGGTCACGGCGGAGGAAGCGCAGTCGCTGAAGATTTTCGCCGATCCCAAATTCAAGGGCCGCGTCACCATCGGCGACAATGTCGATGACGCCTATGCGCTGGCCAGCCTGGTCATCGGCCTCAAGGACTGGACCAAGATGACCGACGCGCAGTTCCAGGAGGCGTCCGCCTTCCTGCGTGACGTCCACAAGAACATCCGCTTTTACTGGACCGACGACACCGACCTCAACCAGGCCTTTACCGGCAATGAGGTCGACCTCGTCTGGGGCTGGAATGAGACCTTCGTGACGCTCAAGGGCCAAGGCATGCCGATCGCCATGAACCGCGACACCAGGGAAGGCATATCCACCTGGGTGTGCGGCTATGTGCTGATGAAGGATGCGCCGGGCAAGCTCGATCAGGCCTATGATTTCCTCAGTGCGGTCAACGCGCATGCCGTGTCCGATTACTTGGTCAAGACCTTCGGCTACGGCCACGGCAACAGCGCCGGGATGGCCGCGATCGACCATCAGGTGCTGAGCGACCGTGGCTTCGACAATCTCGACAAGTTCTTGGACAAGACGCTGTTCCAGCAGCCGGTGCCGCCTGAGCTCAAGCAGCGCATGGTCACGGAATTCGAGAAGATCAAGGCCGGCTATTGAGCGACAGGACTGAAAGAACCGATGTCGTCATCGTCGGCGCCGGTTTCACCGGCCTGTCGGCTGCGCTTGAGCTGAGAAAGGCCGGCATCGATGTCGTGCTGCTCGAAGCACGCGACCGCATCGGCGGCAGGGTCGAGGCTATTCGCAACGGGCTTGGCGAGCGCATCGACAGCGGCGGACAGTTTTTCTGCGAAGACATGCCGGAGGTCACGGCGCTGGCGGCGTCCCGTGGCAAGGCCTTCGTCGAAACCTATGTGAATGGCGATTTCATCACCCATCCATCGCTGTCGGTCGAACAGGCCGAACGGACCTATCATGGCGCGATGGCAATCCGCGAGCGGATGAATGCGATCGAGCCGGACGATCCCTCGATCGCCGGCATGAGCGCTGCCGCCTGGCTCGAACGCCAGCCTGATCCCACTGACGCCAAGACGGCTTTCCGCTCGATGATCGAAGGCCTGTGGTGCCTGGCGATGGACAAGGTGCCGCTGTGGTACCTCATCGACAATGACCGCCGCATCACCAACGAGGTGCCCGAGCTGCAATATTCACTGCTTGAAACCATGCAGTCGCTGGCCGAGGACATGGCGGGAGATCTCGGCGACAGGGTTTGGCTGAACGAACCGGTTACGCGCATCGAGCACGGGCCGCAACGGGTTCGTGCCGTCTCGGCGAGCAGCTCCATCGAAGCGCGAAAAGTGCTGGTCGCGCTGCCGCCGGCGACGGCCGCGAAGCTGGATTTCGCGCCCGCTCTGCCGCCGGCTCTCGCAAAGGCGCTCGGCGTCTGGGAAAGCGGCGCGGTGATCAAGATCCTGGTGCGCTATCCCACGCCGTTCTGGCGCGAGCGCGACCTGTGCGGCATGGTGATGTGGCGCGACCTGCCGGGCCTGTTCGCCTGTGACGCCAGCAAGGACGCGCAACATGCCGCGCTGGTCGTCTTCGTCGGCGGACCACTGGCGTTGCGTTGGCGTCCGCTCGCGGACGCGGCGCTGCGTGGGGAGGTCACGGCAAGGCTCGTTGATGCCCTTGGCCCGGAGGCGGCCGACATTATCGATTTCAGCCAGCGCGACTGGATCGATGACCGCTGGAGCGGCGGCGCCTACAGCGACCTTATTGTCGATGTGACGGCACGGGATGCCGAGCGCACGATCCGTGCCGGCGCTGCCCCGGTTCATTTCGCCTCGTCGGAACTGTCGCCGTCATTCCCGGGCTATGTCGAAGGCGCCATCGTGATGGGGCGGATCGCAGCCAAACAGATCGCGACGGAACTTAAAATTCTTAGTTAGTGGAGCATGATCTTATTCCGAAAACCGGTTCCCACTTTTCGGGATCATGCTCAGTCCGCCATCGCCACCAGGGCCTCGGGATCGTAGCCGAGGCGGATCGAAGTGCCGACGGGGATATCGTCGGCGCCGAAGTCGTTGGTCTCGGTGACCGACAGTGGCTTTTCCAATCCGGGTATCTCGACGATCAGGTGGGTGATCTCGCCAAAATAGTGGCGTTCGACCACCTTGCCGGCCACTTCGAATTTCGCCGTCGCATTGTCCCACAGCACGCGCAATCGCTCCGGCCTGATGCCCAGAGTGGCGCCGCCGCCATTGCGCACGAAGGCCTTCGGCTTGTCGGTCCTGACCCGGCCGAAGCCCAGCGTGTCGACGACCAGCGAGGCGCTGCTCTCCTCGACGATCTGCGCTTTTACGAAATTCATGCCGCCGAGGAAATCGGCGACCTGGCGGTTGACCGGCCGCTGGTAGATTTCCTTGGGCGAGGCGACCTGGGCGATCTTGCCGCCGAACATTACGGCGATGCGGTCGGACATAGCGAGCGCCTCATACTGGTCATGGGTGACCAGCACGAAGGTGATGCCGACCGCCTGCTGCAGGCGGCGCAGTTCGACCTGCATCTGCTCGCGCAATTTCTTGTCGAGAGCCGACAGCGGCTCGTCGAGCAGCAGCACCTTGGGCCGCATCACCAAGGCGCGGGCGAGCGCCACGCGCTGGCGCTGGCCGCCGGAAAGCTCGGTGGCGAGGCGTTTGCCGAGGCCGGTGAGCGACACCTGCGCCAGCGCTTCCTCGACGCGGCGCTTTTCTTCCGTTCCGCCGAGCCTGAGCCGTTTCAGCCCATAGGCGACATTCTGCTCGACATTGAGATGCGGGAAGATGGCATAGCTCTGGAACACCATGTTGGTCGGCCGGCGGTTGGCCGGGATGCCTTCCATCGACTGGCCGCCGACCGAGATCGAACCGCTGGTCGGGTTGTCGAAACCGGCAATCATGCGCAGCAGCGTGGTCTTGCCGCAGCCGGAAGGGCCGAGCAGCGAAAAGAACTCGCCCTCCTTGATGGTCAGCGAGGCGTCGTCGAGCGCCTTGAACGCCCCATAGCTGCGGGTAACGCTGCGGATTTCGATCATTGCTCGGTCGGTTTGGGGTCGATCAGATTGGGCCCGCTCGGACTTATCTTGCTTGGATGGCTCATCCTGAGGCCGTTCGGCCCGGGACTGCTCAGGCATAGAGGCCTCCCTCGCTCTGGGTGCGTCTGGCCGCATGGCGGCGCAGGATCTCGGCAACGGTCATCAAAACGAAAGAGGCAACCAGCAGCAGCGTGCCCAGCGCCAACACACCCGGCAGCTTGGCGGCAAAGCGCAGCTGGCCCCAGATATAGATCGGCAGCGTCGTCTCGGTGCCGGTCAGGAAGAAAGCGATGACGAACTCGTCGAGCGAGATGGTGAAGCAGACCAGGAGGCTGGAAATGATCGCCGGCGCCACCATCGGCAGCGTCACCCGCCGGAAGGTGCCGAAGGCACTCTCGCCGAGATCGGCGGAGGCTTCTTCGAGGCTGCGGTCGAAGCCCTCGAAACCGGCGGTCAGCACCGTCATCGAATAGGGAATGCAGATCAGGACATGGCCGAGCACGACGGTGAACAGCGACAGGCTCAGGCCTAACTGCAGCATGACCAGCAGCATGGAGATGGCGAGGATGATTTCCGGCAGCACCAGCGGCGCCATGATCAGGCCATTGATTGTGCGGCGGCCGGGATAGCGGTAGCGGGTGATCGAGCGGGCGGCGAGGATGCCGAGCAGCGTCGACAGCACCGATGCCGAGATACCGACGATCAGGCTGTTCCAGGCGGCGTCAAGCAGCGCCGGCGTCTTCGGCAGGTCTTGGTACCATTTCAGCGTATAGCCGGTGAGAGGAAATTTTGGCGTCGGCGCGGTGTTGATCGAGAAGATCGGCAGGAAGATCACCGGCAGATAGAGAAAGACGACGTAGAGGAGGGCGTAGGCGGACAGCCAGCCGCCGGGGAAAAGGCGCCGCCTCGCCGTCATCGCGCCAGCCTCTGCAGCGCGCGGATGATGAGCACGGTGGCGCCCGCCATCAGCGTCACGACCAGCATGGTGGTCACGGACAGTGCCGCGCCGAGTGGCCAGTTGGAGGCCTTGTGAAACTGCGACTCGATGGCATTGGCGATCATCACGCCATCCTTGCCGCCGACCAGCCTTGGGGTGACGTAGTCGCCGACGGTGGGGATCATGACGATGAGAGCGGCCGAGATGACGCCCGGCGCCGACAGCGGCAGCGTCACGCGCAGGAAGGAGCGCAGCGGGCCGTCGCCAAGATCGGTGGCAGCCTCGACCAAGGTGCGGTCGACCTTCTCGAGCGAAACGAAGATCGGCAGGATGGCGAAGGCCGCCCAGGCGTGTGTGAGCGTGATGATGACGGCGCTGGAATTGTAGAGTAGCGCGGTCGATGGTTCGTCGATGATGCCGAGGCCCATCAGGCCGGAATTCAGCACGCCATTATAGCCGAGGATGACTTTCCATGACATCACGCGCAAGAGATAGCTGGTCCAGAACGGGATGGTAATCAGGAACAGCCACAGGCTCTTGTGGCGACCGCCATGGAACGAGATGAAATAGGCGATCGGATAGGCGAGGATGACGGTGAAAAAGCTCACCGTCAGCGAAATGTAGAGCGAGCGCCAGAGCAGATCGCGGTAGATCGGCTCGGTCAGCGCGATGCGATAATTCTCCAGCGTGAATGTATGGTCGATGGCGAGGTAGTTCTGCGTCCAGAAGGAGTGGGCGAAGACCACCAGGATCGGCACCAGCAGCAGGATCAAAGCGTAGACCAAGGTCGGGCTGATCAGGGCAAGGCCCTGGACGGATTCGGACTGCAGAAGGGCGTTTCGCCTTGCTCGCGTCATGCGTCGCGTGGGCACCCCTTCGGCAGCTACCGTCATTGCAGCGACCCGGGCGTGATCTCGGTTGCTGGCTCGAACTGTTCCGCCATGATGCTCCCATTGACCGGGCCGGCTGCCTGTTCCCAATTTTTGCGGAGCGCGCTTTGCTGGTTGCGCTCCAAGCTTGCCGGCTTTCTTTCATCATGAGCGCATCCGTGCATTGAAATCAAGCGCTATTTCTGTAATATTGATTGAACGGACATTCAAAATGAAGTGAAGAATGCCGGCTTTCCTGCCCTTGGCGCTTCGCTTTCTGTCCGGTGAAATTACGCTCAGACGATGCGAGGCAATGATGGCGGCTGCAAGAGACCTAAGAGCGATGGAAATGGCTGACGGTGGCGATGCGGTCGAGCTGGCCAAGCGCCATCTCATCCAGCCCTGGCCTTATGCCGGCTCGGTCGGCAATGAAGCGCGTGCGCTGATTGGCGAGGGCGATGGCATCTACATCACCGATGTAACAGGCAAGCGACTGATCGACGGGCCGGCCGGCATGTGGTGCATCAATGTCGGCCACCGCCGCGAGGAGCTGGCCAGGGTGATGTACGACCAGGCGATGATGCTGTCCTACAACACGCCCTGGTATACGATGAATGCGCCGTCGGCCGAGCTCGCCAAGCGCCTCGCCGATCATGCGCCGGGCGATCTCAGCCATACCTTCTTCACCACCGGCGGATCGTCGGCTGTCGAGACGGCGCTGCGCTTCATGCAGTTCTACAACAATGTGCGCGGGCGGCCGGAAAAGAAGCTGATCCTCAGCCGCGGCGGCGCCTATCACGGCTCGACCTATCTGTCGGCCTCGCTCAACGGCCGGCCGCGCGACCGCGACTGGATGGACGGCGCCGACGATCTGGTCGTCAAACTGTCCTCGCCAGACCCGTTCCGGCGGCCGAAAGGCATTGACATCGCCGCCTTCTGCGATTTCCTGGTCGATCAGTTTCGCGATACGGTCGCCCGCGTCGGCGCAGAGAAGATCGGTGCTTTCGTCGGCGAACCGGTGCAGGCATCCGGCGGCGTCGTCGTGCCGCCGGATGGCTATCTCAAGCGCATTCGCGAAATCTGCAGGGACAACGATATCCTCTATATCTCCGATGAGGTGGTGACCGGCTTCGGGCGGCTCGGCCATGTCTTTGCCTCCGGCGATGGCTTCGGCATCGACCCCGACATGATCACCTTCGCCAAGGGCGTTACATCAGGCTATTTCCCGCTTGGCGGCGTCATCATCTCGGAGCGGCTGCTTCAGGAAATGCGCCGTTCCAACCATCCCGATGCGATGTTCGGCCATGGCCTGACCTATACCAGTCATCCCATCGGCTGCGCGGTGGCGCTGAAGAACCTCGATATCCTGGAAGACAGCGTGCTGGCCCACACGCGCGATGTCGCGCCCTATTTCCAGGCGCAGTTGAAGACGCTGGAGGAACTGCCGCTGGTTGGCGAAGTCCGCGGCATGGGCCTGATGGGCTGCGTCGAGTGCGTAGCCGACCGCGAAAGCAAGGATCCGCTGCAGCTCGACAAGGATGTCGGCAAGCGCATCGACGCGCATTGCCACGAACTCGGCCTCCTGGTCCGGCCGCTGATCAACATGTGCGTGATGTCGCCGCCGCTGATCATCACGCGAGAGCAGATCGACGACATGGTGGCGATCCTGCGCGAAGGCATTTCGCGGACCATGGATGATCTGCGCAAAGAGGGCGTGTGGCAGGGGTGACTGGCAGTTCCGCCCCTACACCTGCGAGCGCATAGCCTCATTGAGGTTCCACATGTCCTTCTCCTCCGGCGCCGTCTCCAGGCCCAGCACCGGGATCTGCTTGCGCAGATGGTCGTGGTGGGTGCGCACACCGTATTCGAGGTCGGAGAGATAAAAACCCTCGAAGGCCTCCGAGATCATGGACTCGTTTGACCAGACGGAAAGCTGCACGTCCTCGTTCATGGTATCGCGGTCGATGCGGTAGGCGAGATAGCGGGCGGCCGCCTGTTCCCGGGTCTCGTCGGGGTAGCGGTAGATGGCGCCGCGCAGCAGCGTCTCGCCGGTCGACAGCGGGAACTCCTGATAGAACTGCACCGATTCCGGCATGATCGACAGCGCGTTGTTGGGGAAGATGCCGTAATAGATCCAGGCCCTGCGCAGATGCTCCGGCAGGTGTGAGGCATCGGGCGTGAGCTTGATGTATTCGCGCACGCTCCAGCGCCGGCCGGCATGCGGATTGTAGGTGGCAAACGAGCGCGACACGCCGTTGATGAACGGCTCGTCGAAATAGGTCGAGCCGTAGAGATCCTGCAGCGCCGGATGCGCCATGGCGACGTGGTAGCCTTCATTGTCGACGTCGCGCACCGACTTCCAGTTGACCGGCGTTTTCTGTGTCCAGATGCCCCAGGACGGCACCATCTCGGCCACGTTGTAGTGTGCCATCTCGGCCTCGATCGGCTTCAACAGTTCGGCCACCGAAGGCTGCGGGCCGCCCTTGCGAAAGCGGACAAAGATGAAGCCCATCCATATCTCAAGGTCGAGCGGCATCAGGCCGAATTCGGTCTTGTCGAGCTCGGGGAAGGAGCGCGGCCGGGCGGCGCCGCGCAGCGTGCCGTCGAGATTGTAGACCCAGCCATGGAACGGGCAGACCAGCGCGTTCTTGCAGGTGCCCTGGCTGTCGGCGACGACGCGGCTGCCGCGATGCCGGCACATGTTGTTGAAGGCGCGCACGACGCCGTCCTTGCCGCGCACGATGAGCGCCCGCTCGCCGACCACGTCCATAGTCAGATAGTCGCCGGCATTCGGCACGTCGCAGACATGGCCGGCGATCTGCCAATGGTTGCGGAAGACGTATTCCTTCTCAAGTTCGAGAAGCGCGTCGGAGTGATAACTCCAGCCCGGCAGACCCCGCCGGTCCCAATCATTGGGGATCGCCACGTCACGGAGATGCGGGTTCATAAAAAAGCTCTTCTTTTATTGAATACTCATTCAATAAAACCATATTTTACATTGAAATGCAATGGCTTGTAGAAATCACAACTTTTCAAGTCGGCACAACAGGACCAGCTGAAAGCCAGAAAATCCCGGAATATCCGGGCGTTAACCGGGGGCGTGAAATAGCTGTCCGGCATGCGGATTTGGCCGTGCCGAGCTTGCAAACACGGCCCGCTCCGAGACGAAAATACCTGGCATCCGCAAATTCGATCCGCAGTGTGAGCTTGTTCATAGTGCGGCCGACAGGAAGCGGGCTTGGTGCGTTCGCGGCCCGCCTGTCGTCAACATTTGATTGCCCGCATGAAACAGCTTCGCAAACGCATCTTGCCGTCGGCACATGACCGGATCTGTCCGGATATGCCCGAATTTCTTGTTTCAAACCTGTTACGCGGGCAAGCCAAGCGCATCATTCGCCCGTTACCAGGCGCGCTTAGGTTCGTTTCATAAGAAAACGAAGGGGAGCAGCAATGCATACGAAAGTCGAGATCACCAGCAACGAACGACGCGCCAAACTGGCACTGCGTCAGCGCGCCAGCGACCATCCGGTTGCGATGTTCTCCATGCTGGGCGCCTGCGCTCTGGCCGTCATGTTCCTGACACCGGCTTCCGGTCCGGCTTTTGCTTCGCTCAACCCGCCGGCCAATGTTGTCCAGGGCGCGCCGACCACCATCAAGACCGCCCGGCTGCCGGAGCCGGAAATCGATTTTGCCTGCCAGGGTCAGGCCTGGGGCGCCGAGAGCGCGGAGTGCCTGCGCGTCATCGCCGCCCAGTCCGGCGTGCACAAGGCGCGTTCCGTCCGCATGATCGCCAACGCAGCGCCGCTGACCACGACACCCAACGTTTTCTGAACCTCCCGAGCGCTTCCTCCCGCGCTCGTTCTTGGCTCCCGCCGCTTCCCTCGGTCGGGAGCCTCTTTTTTAGGGCCTATCGATATTCGGGTGAGGCCGGCCTGCGCATGGAGGTTCCCTGCGCTTCCGGTGCTCGCGTACTTCAAGTACGCTCCGCTCCGGTTCTCGGGAACCACCATTCTCGACTCGGCCTGACCCGAATCTCGATAGACCCTACATGGGTGCTTCCGAAAACTTAGCCGGCGGCGGCGACCTGGTCGGCTATTGCCGAGAGTACGCCGCGGACGTCCAGCGTCGAGAACGGCTTTTCCAGGATTTGCGGGCGCTGCGGCGCCGGCAAGGCTTCGATCTCGGCCTTGGCGCCGATCAGGTCGCCGGTGACCAGCACGAAGCGTTTGGCCAGCGCCAGGTTGTCGGCGAGCAATTCGCGGTAGATGGCAATGCCGCTGGTGCCGGGCATGCGCAAGTCGGAAAAGACGATGTCTGGCGGCATGTGGCCGGTCAAGGTCGCCGCCGCCGACGTCCAGGCCGGCACGACCCGCGACTTGATACCCATCAGTTCCAGGATGTCGGAGAGGGAGCCGGCGACGTCGGGTTCGTCGTCGATGATCAGCGCATGGCGCAAGCCGCTGGAACGAGCCGGGCTGTCGCCGGCTGCTGCCGCGCCGCCGGTGATTACCGGCAGCTGGACGACGAAGCGCGCGCCACGCGGCAGCACCTCCTCGAACCAGATATTGCCGTTGTGGCGCTCGACGATCGATTTCGAGATCGACAGGCCGATGCCGGTGCCGACGCCGACCGGCTTGGTGGTGAAATAGGATTCGAAGATGCGGCTGCGGATCGCCTCGGGAATGCCCGGTCCGTTGTCCTCGACCGAAAACCCGGGGTTGCCGCGATCGCTGCGGAATGTCCGCACCTTGATCAGGCGGTCGCCGCCGATACCGGCCAGAGCGTGTTGGCTGTTGATCAGGAAATTGGCGGCCACCTGCGTGACGTGGTCGGCATCGGCCATCGCCAGCAGCGGGCCGGGCGCGAAATCGGTGTCGATGATGATGCCGCTCGAGCGTGCGCCATAGGCGGTTACTTCGAGTGCGGCGCGGATCACCTGGTTGAGATCGGTCTCGGCCTGCGCCGCCGGATGCAGGCGCACCATCGACAGGAAGCTTTTGACGATGCGGCCGCAGCGCTCGGCAGCGGCGCGCACTTTCTCGGCGCGAACCTTGGTCTGCGGGTCGGTGGCGAATTCATGCAGCAGCGTCGACTGCGCAACGACCACGGCGAGCGGGTTGTTGAGCTCGTGCGAAACACCGGCCAGCAGTGAACCCATCGCCGCCATCTTCTCGTTCTGGTGCAGTTTTTCGCGCTGGCGGTTGATCTCTTCTTCGGCGCGCAGCTTATCGCGCAGATCGCGGATCGAACCGAAGATGAGCTGACGGTCAGCCACCCGCATCTCGGTCGCCGTCAATTCGATGGGAAACACCTCGCCGGCCGCATTCTGTGTCACGGTCTCAAGCCGTTGGCCAACCATCGGCGCGCCGCGGCCAGACATGTATTCGGCGCCCGAGACATAGCCCTTGCGGTAATATTCCGGCACCACGGTATCGAGCAGGTCCTTGCCGAGGATGTCGCTGCGCTGATAGCCGAACATCTTTTCGGCGGCCGGATTGAATTCGATGATCGAGCCGGTCTCGTCGATGACGATGATGGCGTCGAGCGACGCCTGCAGCATGGTGCGGCGGATGACTTCGCTGGCATGGGCGTCGGACGGCGAGTGCTCGATGGCGTCGCCGATGGCGAGCGCGATGATGTGCATCGTCGCCTCTTCCTCTTCGGTCCATTCGCGCTCGTTTAGGCAGTCATTGACCGCGAACGTGCCCCACAGATGACCGTGCGCGAACACCGATACCGACAGGAACGACTTGATGTGCTGCTTTTCGAAATCGGCCCTGAGGAACCCGTCGAGATCGCGCGTATGGCCGGCGAAGATCTTGCCTTGCCGCTCGTCCTCTCCAATCCGCTCCAGCAGCGGATCGGTATCGACGATCGACTGCATGATCACCGTCGGCGAAGCCAGTTCGCCGCCGAAGCGAGGATCGATCCAGTAGGCGGCGACCGATTGGGCGAAGCCCTGGCCGGGCAATTCGCGCAGCCTGAACAGGATGCCGCGCTGGCAATTCATGGCGCTGCAGAGCGTTTCGAGGATGGTTTCCATCTCGCGCTGCCAGTCGCCGGCATCGCGCAACCGGCGGACGACGCGCACAGCCGCCATCGCGGCGCTCTGGCGAGCGCCTTGCGGGTCCATACGTGGTGCTGGTTCAGCGGTCATGTCAGCCATCAGTAAAGGGCCGTCGAATTAGGCAGCTATGGAGCATTTCACGAAAAAGGTGAAACGCTCCATGTTTCAATGCAATCCCGAACGGAAATCGCTACGCACTGTTCCTGGAATTGCTAGAGCGTTTCACCGTTTCACGGAAACGGAGAAGCCTCTATCTCTTTGTTTTTACGCAATTCCGGGCGGAAAACCGCGTACACTTTTCCTGTAATTGCTCTAGTGCCCGTCACCGGTCGGCAGCGAGAAGATATAGCCTTCGCCGCGCACTGTGCGCAAAAATTTCGGATTGGCCGGATCGGTTTCGATCTTCTTGCGCAGCCGCATGATGCGAATGTCGACGGCGCGCGACGATTCAGGATCCTCAACAAAACCAATCGCCTCGGAGATCGCCGATCGCGTCAACAGCCGGTTGGCGCGGGTCAGGAAAACCTCCAGCACATCGAACTCGCTCTTGGCCATGTCGATGACGGCGCCGTTGGCGCCGGTGACAAGCCTGCCGTCGAGGTCGGCCTGGAACGGGCCGAAGGTCAGGCGGCGGCCGCCATCGGCTTGTGTCTTCGCCGCCTGGGGCGGGCTCGGCTGCGGAACGCGGCGCAGCACGCTGCGCACACGAGCCAGCACCTCACGCAACTCGTAGGGCTTGACGATGTAGTCGTCGGCGCCAAGCTCCAGCCCGACAATGCGGTCGAGTGCGGTGCCGGCAGCCGTGGCATAGATGATGCCGACCGGTATTTTCGAGCGCAGCCAGCGGCCGAGCGACAGTCCGTCCTCGCCCGGCATGGCGATGTCGAGAATGGCCAAATGAAACGATTCCGTCTCCAGCAAGGCGCGCGCCTCGGCCGCGCTTCCGGCCTGGGTCACATCGTAGCCGTTGGCGCCGAGATACTCGGCGACCGCGTCCCGGAGATCGGGCTCGTCCTCGACGATGACAATCCGTGCCCGCACTATGGCCTCGCTCCCGCTTTCAGCGGAAAGTAGATTGGGTATAAACATGATGTCCAGCACTCATATCCGGTTGCGGGGGAACGGGAAGAAAAACATGGCTGCACGATCCGTCATCGCGCTGGTTTCCGTCGCCGATGTGGTGGCCGGCGATCTTGCCGATCATCTCGACCGGCGCGGCCATGACGTGCGCGAGGCGCGGCAGCCCTGGGAAGCTGAATCCCTGCTTTCGGCCGGAGGCATCGATATCGTCATCGTCGGCGACAGCCTCAGCCAGGCGGAAGGGCGGGACCTGCTCAGGCGTTATGGCGGCGGCCAGAGCGCGGACGGGAAGGCGGGGCCGGATTTCATCCTGATCTGCCGGCCGGCCGATCTGGTCGACAAGGTGCTGGCGCTCGAGCTTGGCGCCGCAGATGTCGTCGAAAGTCCGCTCAATGTCAGGGAGCTTGCCGCGCGCATCGGCGGCCTGCTGACGCGGCGCGGCAGGTCCGCCCAGGAACTGATCGTGCTGGAAAATGCCACCGTCGATTTGCGGTCGGCCATCGTCATGCACCGTTCGGGTACGGAAGAACAGCTGTCGCCGGGCCAGGTGGCGCTGCTCAGGCTGTTTCTGGCCAGCCCGCGCAAGGTGCTGACGCGCGACGACATCATTGCGGCGGCGCCCGCCGAAAATGCCGATGCCTTCGACCGCTCGATCGATTCGCGCATCGTGCGGCTGCGCCGCAAGCTCGACACCGAAACCATCACAACTATACGCGGCGCAGGCTACCGGTTCGACCCGCCGACGCAGCGCGCCGACTGAGGGTCGGGAGGCTGGATTGTTCCTCGGCTCGCCCAAAAAAGCTGCGCAATCTCGGGCGCCATGCATAGGCGTCAGCGCACCACCAGAAGCGATGGTCCCGACGGCAATTCGCTGGCGACTACGATTTCGCTGGCGGCATGCGCGCGGTCCTTCAGGAGAACCGTGGCGAGACCGGCAAAGCCGAGCAGGCCTTGTGCATAGAGCAGTACCGAAAGCACGGAGGCTGCAGATTTCGTCTTCATCGGTTGTCCCCAAAAATCAGAACCGCGGGTGCTTCAGGATAAACCCGAAGTGCCCGCGTCGCCCACGGAGCCCCCCGTTGCGACGCGGGCCTTCGGTCCTCTCGGCAGCAAGTTGCCGGAGGGGCCGCGCATCCACTTCAACCCGAGGCCGACCCGCCCGAGGGCCCTGAGACGGTTGATGCGCAGACTGGAGACAATCCAGACCAAGGCTATGAACAGCGCGGCATGCAGCGTCGAAATCTCACCCGAATTCATCACCGCCAGTTTCGTCATCGGGGTGCCGGCTACTGTGCCGATGCCGCCGACGACAAATGCGGCGATGCTTATCCTGAAGAGCCAGGACAGGGTGATCGATTTGATGCTCATTTTCGTTGGCGCCGGCTGTTCTCGTTGGGATGACTGTGCCGCGAGCCTGTAACCAGATCATGCCGCCCAGGCCGCGCTTTGTTGCAAGTCGGTTTCGAGCGAAGCCAATCTTCTTTCATATAAGGACATCAGCACTTTCGTTTGGGGGCGCGGTGCGTGATCGGGAGTGCGCAGCGAAGGCGGAGCACGCTTCCCTTGTCCACCTTGCTTGTTAACCAGAGGAAACAGATTCGAAACACAAACGAGCCTCAGCGAAGTCAGTCTGAAACATGGCGCGGGGATAAGGCGGCCACCGAATTGACGCCGGCAGGACCGGCAAAGAGGAGCCATCATGTACAAAGCCATTTCCGCCAAACTCATCAACGTCACCGCCGCAGCCGGCGGCGCCGCGCTTCTGCTTGGCGCCGCCAACAGCACCGCCCATGCCGCGGCAAACCAGATCGTGGCGCGTGTTTCGCTGTCGCAGCAGACCATGGAAGTGCTGGTCGATGGCCGGCCGACTTTCGCCTGGAAGGTCTCGACCGGCGACAGTGCGCATGTCACGCCGACCGGCTCGTTCAAGCCGACCCGCATGCACGAGATGTGGCATTCGAAGAAATACGACAACGCGCCGATGCCGCATTCGGTCTTCTTCAGCGGCGGCTACGCCGTGCATGCGACCAACGCCATCAAGCGGCTGGGACGGCCGGCGTCGCATGGCTGCGTGCGGCTGCATCCCGACAATGCCGCCGACTTCTACCAGTTGGTCGAAACCTTCGGCCCGACCAACACCAGCATCGTCATCGTCAAGTAGCAGACTGCGTTTGGAGCGATGGTGCAGCGCAGCCGGCCAGGTCATGCCGCACCGCAAGTTCCCGCCTGAAGCTCCATCAGAGCTTCGCGGTAAATCAATCCAGTCAAAAAAGAGGCCGGAAATTTCCGGCCTCTTTTCGTTTGTTCGCTAACGCCTTTCGCAGCTCAGTCCGCGTGCACCGGCATCAGCTTCGGGTCTGGCTTTTCGGCGTGGTGCGGCAGGTCCTTGCTGGCGATGAAGGTGTAGAACATCGGCACCACGAACAGGGTGAACATGGTTCCGACCAGGATGCCGGTGAAGATCACGAGGCCCATCGAATAGCGCGCCGCCGCACCAGCACCACTGGACACGATCAGCGGCACGACGCCGAGCGCCATCGCCGCTGTCGTCATCAGGATCGGCCGCAAGCGCACCTTGGCCGAGGCGACGATCGCATCGCGCCGCCTCATGCCATGCAGCTCGCGCTGCTGGTTGGCGAACTCGACCAGAAGAATGCCATGCTTGGTGATCAGACCTATCAGTGTGATCAGGCCGACCTGCGTGTAGATATTGAGCGTTCCAAGCCCCAGATTGAGCGGCACGATGGCGCCAAAGATCGACAGTGGCACCGCCATCATGATGATCAGCGGGTCGCGGAAGCTTTCGAACTGCGCCGCCAGCACCAGATAGATGACGATTACGGCGGCTGCGAACGCGATAAGGATCGTGTTGCCCTGCTCCTTCTCCTGCCGGGACTGGCCGGAATAATCGATGAAGAAGGTATCGGGCAGGCTCTCCTTGGCAAGGTTCTCCAGGGTCTGCAGCCCGTCGCCCGTGGTGACGCCGGGAAGCGGCAGCGCTGATATCGTCGCCGAGTTCAGCTGGTTGAACTGCTCGATCGCGGCCGGCGCGGCGTTGGTCGAAATCTTCACTACCGCTGAAAGCGGCACCATTTCGCCGGTCACGCTACGCACGAAATATTCGCCGAGCTTCTCGGGATTGTCGCGGAATTCCTTCGGCACCTGCGGGATGATGTCGTAGCTGTTGGAGTCGCGGTCGAACTGAGCCACTTCGGCGCCGCCGACCAGCAGCGTCAGCGTCTGGCCGATGTCGGCGATCGGCAGGTTGAGAGCCGCCGCGCGGTCGCGGTCGATGGTCACCGTCACCTGCGGAGCGTCAAAGGACATCGAGTTTTGCACGACGATGAAGCGGCCGGAGGCCTGCGCCTTGTTCTTAATCTGCTCGGCCGCCTCGTAGACCTCGGCGGAACCACCGGTCGAGCGCACCACCATGGAGATCGGCAGGCCGCCGCCGGAGCCCGGCAGCGTCGGCGGCGCGAAGACGAAGGCCTCGACGCCGGCCACCTTGCCGAGGCGTCCCTGGATATCGGCTTGAAGCTCCTTTGAGTTGCGCTGGCGCTCGGCCCAATCCTTGAAGGCGAAGCCGACAAAGGCGCCGTTGGTGGCGCCGCCAAAGGCAACGGCAGAGAATTGCGCCCTGGTTTCGGGAATGTCCTTCACCAGGCCGAGGATCTGGTTGACGTAGGTCTCGGTGTAGTCCGAGGTCGCGTAGCGCGGTGCCGTCACGATCGACAACAGGAAGCCCTGGTCCTCTTCCGGCGCCAGTTCGCTCGAGGTCTTGGTGAACATGAAGCCGGTGAGCGCAACCAGCGCCACGACCATCAGCAGTGTCACCGGTCGATTTCTCAAGGAGGCGGTGACCGCCCGCTCATAGACATGCTCGACACGGCTGAAGGTTCCGTCGACGACGCGCTGGAAGCGACTGTGCGATCCCGCCTTGAGCAGACGCGCCGCCATCATCGGCGTGATGGTGACGGCTATGAGGCCGGACAGCACCACCGAACCGGCGAGCGTCACCGCGAACTCGCGGAACAGCGCGCCGGTCAGGCCGCCGGTGAAGGCCAGCGGCGCGAACACGGCGGCGAGCGTGATGGTCATGGCCACGATGGCGGAGAAAATCTCGCGCATGCCGTTGAAGGCCGCCTGCATCGGCGACATGTGGTCCTCCTCCATGTGGCGATGAATGTTCTCCACCACCACGATAGCGTCGTCGACGACAAGGCCGATGGCCAGCACCATGGCCAGCAGCGACAGAAGGTTGATCGAATAGCCGACCGCAAACAAAAGAAAGCAGACGCCGACCAGCGACAGCGGGATGGTCACGATCGGCATCATCACCGAGCGGAATGAGCCGAGGAACAACAGGATGACCACGACGACGATGGCGACGGCTTCGGCGATGGTCTTGAACACTTCATCGATCGAGGCGCTGATCTGTTCGGTGGAATCGTAGACGATTTCGATGGTCATGCCTTTAGGTAGCGTCTCTTGAATCAAAGGCACGATCTTGTGGATCGCCTCCGCCGTTGTCAGGGGGTTGGCGGCCGGCGTCGGGAAGATGGCGAGGAAGGTGCCGGGCTTGCCATTGAAGCTCACCCTCGTGTCGGTGCTCTCGGCGGCAAGCTCGACTCGCGCCACGTCGCGCAAGCGCACCACCTGGCCGTCCGTCGAGCGCAGCGGAAGCTCGGCAAAGGCCTCAGGCGTCTGCAGCGTCGAGCGAACCGTGATCGAGGAGACGACATATTCGTTCTCGGTGTTGCCGGGCGCCGACAGGAAGTTGGAGTTGTTGATCGCCGCCAGCACTTCGGCGGCGGTGACGCCACGCGCAGCAAGCTTGACCGGGTCGATCCAGACCCGCATCGAATATTCCTCGGCGCCGAAGATCTGCACGTCGGCGACACCTTCGACCGTCGACATGCGCGGCCGCACCACCCGCTCGATATATTCGGTGAGCTGCTCCTTGCTCATGTTCGGATTCTGCATCGAGATGTACATCATCGCGAACTCTTGGCCGGTGCCCTTGACGATGACCGGGTCCTTGGATGCATCCGGCAAGGTGCCGCGTACGCCCTGCACCTTCGACAGGACCTCGGTGAGTGCGACATCCGGATTGGAGCCGAGCTTCATCTGGACGACCACGGTGCTCGAAGACGGCCGGCTGGACGAGGTGACGTAGTCGATGTTCTCGGTCGAGGCGACGGCCCGCGCGATCGGGGCGGAGATGAAGCCCTGGATCAGGTCGGCGCTGGCGCCGGGATAGGCGGTGGTGATGGTGATCGCCGTCTCGTCAACCTTGGGATACTGCCGGATCGACAGGTTGAAGATGCCCTGGAAACCCAGGAGAAGGATCATGCAGGCGAGGACGGTGGAGAGGACCGGCCGGCGAATGAAGATGTCGGAAAAGTTCATTGCTGAGCCTGCTGGTTAGCCGACTTGCTGGGGTCAATGGTGTTGTCGACAGCGACGGACATGCCGTTGAAGAGACGGTTCTGACCGGCGGTGACGACCTCGTCACCGGCCTTGATGCCCTCGATGATCTCGACCATGCCGTCGTTGCGGCGGCCGGGCTTCACGAACACCTGCGACAGCACGAGCGCCGGCTTTTCCGGTTCTGCCGCGGGCTTCGCGGGGTCGACAGCCGGCTTGTCCGCGGGCTTCGCCGCGGCGTCTTCGGCAGCCGGTTTCGCGTCTGCCGGCTTTGCATCTGCCGCCGGCTTTGCTGCGTCGGCCCCTGCAGCAGGCTTTTCCTCGGGTTTCGCGGCTGGGGCGCCTTCCGCCGGCTTCGCCGGAACGACGACGAAGACGAAGTCGCCATAGAGGCTCGACGTCAATGCCGTCTGCGGCAAGGACAGAATGTTTTTCTCCTGCGGCAGCTCGACGCGAACCTGGACGAACTGGCCGGGCGTCAGCTTGCCGTCAGGGTTGGCGACCTCGCCGCGGACGGACACCAGGCGGCTTGAAGCGTCGATCTTGGGATCGATGCCGCGAATGGAGCCGGCAAACGGCATGTCGGCGCCGCCGCCGGTGCCGCCGAGGCCGAGCCGCACCGCCTGGCCTATCTTGAGCAGCGGCAGCTGCTGTTCGGGTACCGAGAAATCGACCCGCATGGTGTCCAGATCCTGCAAGGTCACCACTGCGTTGCCGGGCGAGAGATATTGGCCGAGGTCGATCTTGGGGATGCCCACGGTGCCGGCGAACGGCGCCGTCAGCTGCTTCTGATCGAGCACGGCCTGCAGCTTGTTGACCTGCGCGGCGGAGGCCGATGCAGCGGCTTGAGCGGTGTCGAGCGTGGCATCCGTTCCGACGCCGCGCCGCTGCAGCTCCAGCGCGCGTTCGAGCGCCGTCTTGTCGGACACGGACTGCGCCTTGGCCGCGACCAGATCCGCGCGTTCGACGGCATCGTCGAGCTGCAGCAGGACCGAATCGACCGGCACCTTCTGGTTGGCATGGAAAAGGATGTCCTTGACGATGCCGCTGGTCTCGACGGTAAGGTCGACACCGCGCACGGCGCGTACCGTGCCGATCGCCTCGACCCCCGGCGTCCAGTCGGAAGGCTTGACGACAACCGTCGATACGGTCGTCGCCGGCGGCTTCATGGTGGCGAAATACTGTTTGATAGCGTTGTCGCGGAACAGGTTGAAGCCGACAACGCCGACGCACACCAGAGCGAGCAGAAGCAGAATTGCGGTGATAGAGATGAAGCGCTTCACGAACTGTCCCCTCGGCCGATGTCCGGCAAAATAGCCGAATAGCGGGACACTTATCGACGCCAGGTCCCGATTACAAATGACGGCGAACTTACTGTACCGTCTGGACGGTCTTGTCAATTCCGCCTAGGCTGGTGCGGGGGAAGGGATCGATGAAGACCCAAAGGGCAAATTCGCGCGACAAGATACTCGCCGCCGCCGCCGATGTCGCACGCGAGACCGGTCCCGGCAGCCTGTCGCTTGACGCCGTCGCCAGCCGCGCCGGCGTGTCGAAAGGCGGCCTGTTATATAACTTTCCGACCAAGGCCAAACTGATGCAGGGCCTGGTGGAGAATTACCTGCGCGCGTTCGAGCTGGCGCTGGAATCGGGCCGTGTCGCCGGAGCCAGCGGCGAGAGCCTGCTCGCCACCTATATCCGGCTCTCGGCGGATGATTGCGAGGAGCCGAAGCCGACGGCTTCGTGGATATTCTCGGCGATCGCCGAGGATCCGGATTTCCTGACGCCGATAAAAGCCTTCAAGTCGCAGCTGCTGCAGCGGCTGAAGAGCGAGACGCCGGACCTGAAGACGCTGCTGGTCTGCTTTCTGGCCATCGAAGGGCTGCGCAGCATGAACCTCTTCGATTCCGACGTGCTTTCCGCCGACGAACGCCGCTTGCTGGTATCGGCCCTGCTGGAGATTGCGGGATAGCTCAGGGCGTCGGATCGAAGAAGCGATACGGGCCGGGCGGAAAGGACGGTTGGTGAGCGGCATGGCATAGGTACGCATCACGACATCGGCGATTTCAAGCTACAGCCCCCTGATTCGTTGGATTGATGGTTCAGGAATGACTGCGCGAATGCGCGGCCGACTATGTTCGCCGCACCATAACACTGCCGTGTCAGCCTTGAAACGGCGCTCGGCGAGGCCGGCAAAGCGCGTTTTAGGGCTGTGATGGCGCCGACATATGGTTATGGCATTGTCATGTTGCGGCGCACAAACTATGTGCCTTTGTAGTCCTCCCAACAGTCTCGAGATCTCCATGGGTTCCCTGTCTTCGAAGAATGCGCTCGTCACCGGATCGACCAGCGGCATTGGTCTGGCCATTGCCCGCGCCCTCGCCGCCGAGGGCGCCAACGTCACGATCAACGGCCTTGGCGAAGCCGCGGCGATCGAACAGGAGCGCGCCGGCATCGAGAAGGATTTCGGCGTCCAGTGCCGCTACTCCGGCGCCAACATGATGGACGGCGCAGCGGTGACCGCCATGGTGCGCGAAGCCGAGCAGGCCTTGGGCAGCCTCGACATTCTGGTCAACAATGCCGGGATACAGCATGTCGCGCCAATCGAGGAGTTTCCCGACGACAAGTGGGAAGCCATCATCCGCATCAATCTGCTGGCCGCCTTTTACGCGATCAAGGCCGTGGTGCCCGGCATGAAGGCGCGCAAATGGGGCCGCATCATCAATACCGCGTCGGCGCATGCACTGGTCGCCTCGCCGTTCAAGTCGGCTTACGTCTCGGCCAAGCACGGCATAGCGGGTCTGACCAAGACGGTAGCGCTGGAAGTCGCGCAGGACGGCATCACCGTCAACGCCATCGCGCCCGGCTATGTCTGGACGTCACTGGTCGAAAAGCAGATCCCCGACACGATGAAGGCGCGCGGCATGACCGAGGAACAGGTCAAGCACGACGTGCTGCTGGCAGCGCAGCCGACGAAGCAATTCGTCACCGTCGAGGAGCTCGCCGCGCTGACCCTGTTCCTGTGCTCTGACGCAGCCAGACAGATCACCGGCACCACCTTGCCGATGGATGGCGGCTGGACGGCGCAGTAGGCGCGGTCCCCCGGCGCCGCTCTTTCCTTGACAAAGGCGAAGGATCAATCCAGCATTGTGGCAAGGGGTTCCTTCGCGACGACCCCGTGAGGCGTCAGCCCAATGATCGCGTCCAAACTCTCACTCTGGAGGTGGACGCCATGCCGTCAACAACCGCAATCACCGTAGCGCAGCTTTCCCGCCTTGTCGGTCTGTCCGACGCGCCTGTTCTTGTCGATGTCCGCATCGACGAAGACTACGACGCCGATCCGCGCCTGCTTCCGGCCTCGTGCCGGCGCGACTTCAAGTCTGTTTCGAGCTGGGCGGCCGAGTTCACGGGGGCTCATGCTGTCGTCATCTGCCAGAAGGGGCTGAAGCTCTCGCAAGGCGTTGCCGCATGGCTGCGCCATGAGGGCATTGCTGCCGAATCCCTTGAAGGCGGCTTCGAGGCGTGGCAGGCGGCCAAGGGACTTCTGGTCAAGGCCGACAAGATACCGCCCCGCGACGACAAGGGCCGCACGGTCTGGGTGACGCGTGCCCGCCCCAAGGTCGACCGCATTGCCTGTCCCTGGCTGATCCGCCGCTTCGTCGATCCCTCGGCGGTGTTCCTGTTTGTCGAGCCGTCTGAAGTGCTGGCGGCCGCCGATCGGTTTGGGGCGGTTGCCTTCGACATCGACGACGTGTTCTGGAGCCATCGCGGCGAGCGCTGCACCTTCGACACGATGATCGAAGAGTTCGGGTTGCGGTCCGAAGCGCTCGATCGCCTTGCGTTGATCGTGCGTGCAGCCGATACGGCGCGCCTCGATCTCGTACCGCAGGCGGCCGGGTTCCTCGCTGCATCGCTCGGGCTGTCGCGCATGTTCCGCGACGATCTCGAACAGCTTGATGCCGGCATGCTGTTCTACGATGCGTTCTTCAGATGGTGCCGCGATGCCACTGACGAAACCCACAATTGGCCCAGCGCGGGCAAAGCGCCATGAGCGCCCTTGCCGCGGACGACGATGCACAGGCTACCGAGGCTCCGATCGTCCCGACCTTCCGCCAAGCCGCGAAACTGTGGGCAAGGATCGGCCTGCTCTCCTTCGGCGGGCCGGCCGGACAGATCGCGCTGATGCACAAGGAATTGGTCGAGGATCGCCGCTGGATCGGCGAGCAGCGGTTCCTGCATGCGCTCAACTACTGCATGCTTCTGCCAGGCCCCGAGGCACAGCAGCTCGCCATCTATATCGGCTGGCTGCTGCACCGGACCGCCGGCGGCCTCGTTGCCGGCATCCTGTTCGTGCTGCCCGGTGCGTTTGTCATGCTGGGCCTCAGCATCTTCTACGTGCTTTACAATGATGCGCCCGTCATCGAGGCGCTGTTTTTCGGCATCAAGGCGGCGGTGCTGGCCGTCGTCGTCGAGGCGGTCCTCCGCATCGGCAAACGGGCGCTCAAGAACCGGGTGATGATGGCGATCGCGGCGGCCGCGTTCCTTGCCATTTATGTCATCAGGCTGCCGTTTCCGCTGATCATCCTGGTTGCAGGGCTGACCGGCTGGATCGGCAACCGCTTGGCACCGGCGCGTTTTTCCGGAGCCGCACGTGGCAAGGACAATTTGCCCGATGTCAGGGGCGCCGTCGACGTCATGTTCGAACGCGGCGAACTCGCTCACACCAAGCCGACGAAATGGCACGCGCCGCGCACCATCGCGATCTGGCTGCCGATCTGGCTCGGGCCGGTCGTACTGATCCTGGCGCTGACCGGCCCTGCCAGTGTTTGGGCACAGCTTGGCGGCTTCTTCAGCCTGATGGCGGTGGTCACATTCGGCGGCGCCTACGCCGCACTCTCCTATGTCGCGCAGGCAGCGGTGACCTCGTTCGGCTGGCTGGCGCCGGGTGAAATGGTCGATGGGCTTGGCCTGGCCGAGACGACGCCGGGACCATTGATCCTGGTGCTGCAATTCGTCGGCTTCGTCGCCGCCTATCGTCACGCCGGTGCGATGGGACCGCTTGTGGCCGGATCGCTCGGCGCATTGCTGACGCTCTGGGTGACGTTCGTGCCGTGCTTCTTCTGGATCTTTCTCGGTGCCCCCTACATCGAGGCGCTGCGCGGCAACAAGGCACTGTCGGCGGCGCTGAGTGCGATCACGGCGGCTGTCGTCGGCGTGGTGATGAACCTTGCGCTGTGGTTCGCACTGCATGTCGTCTTCGGCGCGGTGCACCGCGTTGGCCTGGGCATGGAGGTGCCGGTGCTGTCGTCGCTGGATTGGCGTGCCGCGCTGCTGGCGGCAGCCGCTATGGTCGCCATGCTGAAACTGAGGATCGGCATGCTGCCGACATTGGCCGGCTCGGCGCTGGCCGGACTGGCGCTGCTGGCCTTGCCTGCGTAGCGTCCGAAGGCGCGACCAGCCATTATCACAGCCGGATTTTTGAGGTATGCCGGGCCGGCGCACAACGGTCGCGGGCGCTGGTAGGATCAGCGCTGGCCCCGGAGATACCCTTTACGTCGAACCCGATACCGCCAAGCTGAACCTGCTCGACGCGGAGAGCGGCGCGCTGGCGAACTGATTTGACGAGGTTGGCCGAGCTGTTCAAAGTCGATCCTGGATCGCACAACGGGATATGACATGGTGGATTCCGATCGGATCGACAAGCTGATCGCAGGGGTGCCCCCCGCCTTGGCGCTTCGTGCCGGGCTGGACCTTGGCATCTTCACCTGGCTCGGCGGCGATGCTGCGACTGCCGACAGCCTTGGGGCAGCGCTCAAAGTCGAGCCCGCTCGTCTGTCGCGGCTCCTCTACGCGCTCGCCAGCAGCGGTCTCCTCGAGGTCGAGGATGGTCAGTTTCGCAACGGAGCCGAAGCGTCGGAGTTTCTTGACGCGTCCAAGCCGACCTATCGCGGCGGCGATCATGTGCTGCTGCGCGAACTCTGGGGAGCCGACCTTTTGACCGCAGAGTCGCTGCGGCAGAACCGGCCGGCCGCGCTGCACGACTTTTCCGAAGCGGGGCCAGAATCCGCAGCGGCCTTCAGCCGCATGCTCGCACCGGGAGGGGTGATTTTCGGCCGAAATCTCGCCCGTGAACTGGACTTCTCGGCGGTCAGTTCGGTGATCGACATCGGCGGCGGCGCCGGGACCATTCTGGTCGGTCTTCGCGAGCGATGGCCGCATATTGCGGCGACTTTGATGGAACTCCCGACGGTCGCGGCGGTCGCACCAGCGATCCTGTCGGAATACGGTGCCGGCGATGTGGTTGTCGAAGAAGGCGACATAACGGTCGCGCCATCGACCGGCCGGCATGACTTGGCAATCCTGAAGGCTGTCGTCCAGGTCCTGCCGCCGGACCAGGCGCGCAGTTCGATCCTGAACGCGGCGCGTTGCCTCACCCAAGGAGGCGAGATCGCAATTGGGGGGTGGGGTGTCGTCGATGACGACCGTCTCGGCCCGCCTGAGGGTGTCTTTCTCAATCTCACCTTCCTGAACCTTTACCGCGCAGGCGAATCGTACACGGAAGGTCAGTATCGCGGGTGGATGGCCGAAGCTGGGTTCCGGGATATCTCCAGGTCGCAGCTGACCGACGGCACCACGTTGTTTCGTGGGCGCCTCACGGACTGATCGTGGCTGCTGGTGATCCCGACAGGAATCGAACCTGTGACCTACAGATTAGGAATCTGCCGCTCTATCCTACTGAGCTACGGGACCACGCGGCCCGACACATAGCCGCTTCCGATCGTTTCGCCAAGAGGGCTCGCCGAAGGCAATGAAGAGGCCGGCCGAAGGCAATTCGGCCGGCCTTTCGGCGGCATATGTCAGGCTGCGAGCGCCGTTTCGGCCAGTTTTACCCAGTAGCTCATGCCGTGCGGGATGACTTCGTCGTTGAAGTCGTAGGCCGGATGGTGGAGGCCGGCGGTCTCGCCATTGCCGATGAAGATGAAGGCGCCAGGGCGGGCTTCCAGCATGTAGGAGAAGTCTTCGCCGCCCATCACCGGCTGGATGGCGCGGTGGACCTGGGTGTCGCCGGCGACATTTGCCGCGACATCGCCGGCAAAGACCGTTTCTTCCGGATTGTTGAAGGTCACGGGATAGTTGGCGTCATAGTCGACGGTGATCGTCGCGCCGAAGGCGGTGGCTATTCCTTCGCAGATGGTGCGGATGCGCTCTTCCGATTTCTTGGCGATCTCTTTCTTCAGCGTGCGCACCGTGCCGGCGATCTCGGCGGTCTCGGGAATGACGTTATAGGCGTCGCCGGCGTGGAATTTCGTCACCGAAACCACCACCGCCTCGACCGGATCGGTGCTGCGCGAAGCGACCGTCTGCAGGGCGCCGACCAGCTGGCTGGTGATGACGATCGGGTCGATCGTGCCGTGCGGCATCGCCGCATGGCCGCCGCGGCCCTTCACGGTGATGGTGAACTCGGCGGTCGCCGCCATGATCGGACCCGGCCGGATGGCGAACTGGCCGACCGGCAGGCCCGGCATGTTGTGCATGCCAAAGACGCGCGAAATGTCGAAACGCTCCATCATGCCGTCCTTGACCATCTCGTTGCCGCCGCCGCCGCCCTCTTCGGCCGGCTGGAAGATAACCGCGACCGAACCGGCGAAATTGCGCGTTTCGGTCAGATATTTGGCGGCGCCCAAAAGCATCGCCGTATGGCCGTCATGGCCGCAGGCGTGCATTTTGCCAGGCACGGTCGAGGCATAGGGCTTCCCGGTGATCTCGTTGATCGGCAGCGCGTCCATGTCGGCGCGCAAGCCGATGGTCGCGCCTTGCCCCTTGCGGCCATGGATGATGCCGACGACGCCGGTCTTGCCGAGGCCCGTCACCACGTCGTCGCAGCCGAATTCCTTCAGCTTCTCGGTGACGAAGGCGGCGGTCTTGAAGACATCGAAATTCAGTTCTGGCGTCTGGTGCAGATGGCGTCGCCAGCCGGCAACTTCATCCTGCATCTCGGCGGCGCGGTTGAGAATCGGCATAATGGTTCCATCTCGCTGTTGGAGCAGACGATCTGGCCTGCTTGATTGCAATTGTGATTGCCATGCTTGTTGCCATCTTGGCACTTTGCCATCTTGGCGTCACATAGGGTAAATAGCACCCCAGACAATGTGATCCGGAAATTGAGGGCCGGATCAGGTCATGCTGGCCATCGCGTAACGAAATCTTACGGAGCCAGGGGCGACTACGGCAAGAGGCGATTTCGGATTCCATGATGCGGCACAGCCATATCCTCAAATTACTGCTAACGGGCGGCTTGGCGCTACCCATGC
Source organism: Mesorhizobium sp. M0037 (assembly GCF_040323635.1). NCBI lineage: Bacteria > Pseudomonadati > Pseudomonadota > Alphaproteobacteria > Hyphomicrobiales > Phyllobacteriaceae > Mesorhizobium > Mesorhizobium sp. M0037. The sequence continues at coordinate 72,747 of NZ_JAMYVB010000013.1, forward strand.
TGGCTGGGCCAGCTTTGGCCAATCCGGTGATCCTGTTCGACCTCAACAGCGGCAAGGTTCTGCAGCACCAGGACGCATTCAAGCGCTGGTATCCCGCTTCGCTGAGCAAGCTGATGACCGCCTATGTCACCTTCCGGGCGATTGCCGCCGGCGAGGTCCAGCTCGATTCACCGATCAAGGTGACCAAGCATTCGGCGGGCGAACCGCCGAGCAAGATGGGCTTCAAGCCGGGCTCGGTGATGCGGCTCGACAATGCGTTGAAGATGATGCTGGTCAAATCGGCCAACGATATCGCCATGGCCATCGGCGAAAACATAGGCGGCTCGCAGGCCGGATTCGCCGTCCGCATGAATGCGGAGGCGGCGCGGCTTGGCATGACCGGAACGCATTTCGTCAATCCGAACGGCCTGTTTTCGCCGGAGCAGTACACGACGGCGCGCGATCTTGCCCTGCTGGTGATGGCGATCCGCAAGGAATTCCCGCAATACGCCCCCTGGTTCTCGATCGAAGGCCTTGCCGTCGGCAAGAAGGCGATCTCCAACTACAATCTCTTGATCGGGCGCTATCCAGGCGCCGACGGCATGAAAACCGGGTTCGTCTGTCCCTCGGGCTTCAACATGATCGGCTCGGCGACACGCAATGGCCGCACGCTGGTCGCGGTCGTGCTCGGCGAAAAATCGGCGATCAGCCGTGCCGAGACCGCCGCCAGGCTGCTTGACCAGGGCTTTGCCATGCCCGACCCGAACTGGCTCACGGTCGCGGCCATGCCTTCCTATGGCGATACAATGTCACCCAACGACATGCATGATGAGATCTGCAGGAAGAAGGCGCCGCACGAGCAGTCCGAGGCGGCTCCGCCGGTGGCCGCGAAGGGCGCCGACGTGCCGAAATCGCCCTATCAGGAAAAGCTCGACCACGTGCCGACGCTGGTTGCAGTCGGCCTCGGCGGCGCCACCGGGCCGGCGCCGAAGGCGATGCGCGACCAGGGCGGCCAGGAATACGCCGATGTGCCGCTGCCGAGCTGGCGGCCAGACATTCCGGCGCCAAAGGGCGCCGAACCGGCCGTGGTGGGCCAGGCAACCGCGGTGCAGGGCGACCAGCTGGTCAAAGCCGCGAACTAGGCGATGGCTGGCTTTCCGATACCCGTCACGGTGGTCACCGGCTTCCTCGGCGCCGGCAAGACGACATTGCTCAACCGGCTGCTCAAAGATCCGGCACTGGTCGACACGGCCGTCATCATCAACGAATTCGGTGAGGTGGCGATCGACCACCTGCTGGTCGAGCAGGCCTCGGACGGCATCATCCAGTTGTCCGACGGCTGTCTGTGCTGCACGGTGCGCGGCGAACTGGTCGATACGCTGGCTGACCTCGTCGACCGGCTGCAGACCGGCCGTATCGCCCGCCTTGCCCGCGTCGTTGTCGAAACCACCGGGCTCGCCGATCCGGCGCCGGTGCTGCAGTCGATCATGGCGCATCCCGCCCTTGTGCAGGCCTTCCGACTTGATGGCGTCATCACGCTGGTCGACGCGGTCAACGGCAATGCGACGCTCGACGGCCATGTCGAGGCGGTCAAGCAGGTGGCGGTCGCCGATCGCATCGTGCTGACCAAGGTCGATCTGGCCAGCGATCCCGGCGACGTCGATGCTTTGCGAACGCGACTCCATCAGCTCAATCCAGGCGCCGTGGTGCTGGACGCCGGCGACGGCCGAACCGGCGTCACGGCGCTGTTCGATTGCGGCCTCTACAATCCGGCGACCAAATCCGCCGATGTCCGGCGCTGGCTCGGCGAAGAAGCCGCCCATGAGCACCACCATCATCATGATCATGACCACGGCGAGCATGAGCACCACCACCGCCACGATTCCCGCGTGCGCTCCTACTCGCTGGTCCATGACGGCCCGGTGCCGTTTTCGGCGATCGAGATGTTCCTCGACCTGCTGCGTTCTGCGCATGGCGACAAGCTTTTGCGGATGAAGGGCGTCATCGAGCTTGCGGAGGACCCGTCGCGGCCGCTTGTCGTCCACGGGGTGCAGAAGATCCTGCATCCGCCGGCGCGGCTGCTGGCCTGGCCGGACGGCCAACGCGGCACCAGGCTGGTGCTGATCACGCTCGATATGCCGGAAGATTATGTGCGCCGGCTGTTTTCCGCCTTCACCAACCGGCCGTCGATCGACACGCCGGATCGCGCGGCGTTGGAGAGCAATCCGCTGGCGATAGCCGGGGGCTGATTGTCAGGCTCGCTATGCGCCGCGTTCGACCAGGAAGCGGTGGCCGCCGCTGACGGCTGATGTTTCAACAAGCTGGTGGCCAGCGTCGGCGCAAAAGGCGGGGATGTCGATGACCGCCAGCGGGTCGGTGGTCTCCAGCCAAAGCCGGCTGCCCGGCTGCATTGCCGCCAAGCGTTTTTTCGCCTTGAGAACGGGCAGGGGGCAGTTCAGGCCCTTGAGGTCATAGATCGCGGTGTGATTTGTTTGTTTGTCTTCATGCATGTCTTTGTCCCAAAACCGCTGCGCACTTTTGGGCGACATGCATCGGCAAGGCGAAAAACCTCAGCCGCCGAACATGCCTAGCAGCTTGTTCTTGATCTTCGACATCCGGCTTTCGTCCGCCGGCGGTTCTGCAGGCACCGCCTCGACGCTCGCAGTGGCGACCGGCTGCTGGGGGGCCTGCTTGGCTGCTTCCTTTTCGGCCAGCGCTTGGGCCTTTGCGGCTTGCTTTTCAGCCAGTGCCTGGGCCTTGGCGGCTTTCGCAGCCTCGATGGCAGCAACCCGCTGTTCCTCGGCCTTGCGCTTGGCTTCCTTCTCTGCGTCCAGCGCCGCCATCTTGCGGCCGGCGGGCGAATCGATGCGGCCCATGCGCGCCGTCTCGGTCAGCGTGCCGTCGGAATTCAGCGACGGCGGTTCGATCGGCACGCGCTCGCCCCGGGCGCGGCGCTTCGACCATTCGGAAACGATGGCGGCTTCCTTGATGCCGGCAATGGTCGGCTTGGGCGCCGGCACGCTGGCTTTGACCGCGCCGGTGAAGGCCGCGTCATAGCTGCTTTGATAGGCGTTGAGTGCGCTCTTCAGCGAATCCGGCTGCGTGGTCGCCGGGCAGGCGCCGGTCGGATCGAATGTCGTGCCCTCGGGCGCCACCTGGTTGAAGACATAGCGCTTGTCGCAGACATCGACTTTCGGCGGCACCTTGGTGATCTCGAAATTGTCGTAACCGACCTTCAGCATCTTCCAGAACTCATAGTTCGGGTCGTTGCGGTAACGCGCCATGTTGGCGGCGGTCATGCGGAATGGGAAGGCCTGGATCTGGAACTCGGTCTGGCCGCCCTGGAAGGCATCGCGACCAAAAGCGTAGATCTGCTCGATCTGCGGATCGGTCATCGAATAACAGCCCGACGACGAGCAGGCGCCGTGCACCATGAGATTGGCGCCGGTGCGGCCATTGGCACGGTCATAGGCGTTGGGATAGCCGATGTTGAAGGACAGGTGATAGTTCGAGCGCGGATTCATCTGCGACGGGCGGACCGTATAGAAACCTTCCGGCGCCTGGCGGTCGCCCTCGGTGTATTTCGGGCCGAGCTTGCCCGACCATTTGCAGATGTCGTAGCTGGCGACCATCTCGTAGCGGCCGGTGGTCTTGGCCTTCCAAATTTCGAGCTTGCCTTCTTCCTTGAAGATGCGAGCCATCACCGACGAGGTGCGGATCATGCCCTTGGCCTTCATGTCGGCCAGGATCTTGTCCGGCAGCGGCTTGCTGGCTTCCGGCGCAAAATTCTTCATAGAGGAATCGTTGCAGCCGGCAACGCCAAGCGCGGCGATCAGAAGTGCGGTGCGGGCAAGCTTGGTAAACATGGATACGGCTATGTCTTTTTCTCGCGTCACGGGCCGGATAGCGCCCGGTCCGGTATGCTGAACACTGACGGACACCCTAAGCCCGTTAACCTTGAAAATTCCTTACCGCAAGCGTCGGACGGCGTCCCCCACGGCAATTCGCCCGGTGTCACGGATTTTTTATTGAGCCGAATGCGGCGGCATTTTTATGGCGAAATTGCTCCTTGACGCCACATTGCGGTGCGTTGCCCGCCGAAATCAGAGGCTGCGGCCCATCGCCAGGTATTTTTCGCGGCGCTGCTCGCGAAAATCGGTATTGGCGCCGGCAAATTCCTTCATCGTCTTGGCAATGAGGTCGCCGGTGGCGGCGATCACCGTTTCGGGCGCGCGCTGGGCGCCGCCGAGCGGCTCGGCAATGATGGCGTCGATGATCTTCATTTCCAGAAGGTCCTGGGCGGTGATCTTCATGTTGGTCGCCGCATCCTTCGAGCGCGTGGTGTCGCGCCACAGGATCGAGGCAGCGCCTTCCGGCGAGATCACCGAATAGATGGCGTGTTCCAGCATGTAGACGCGGTTGGCGGTGGCGATCGCAATGGCGCCGCCCGAACCGCCTTCGCCGATGACGACCGAAATCGATGGCACTTTGAGGCCGAGGCAGGCCGAGGTTGAACGGGCGATGGCTTCCGCCTGGCCGCGTTCCTCGGCGCCAACGCCGGGGTAGGCGCCGGCGGTGTCGACCAGCGTCAGAAGTGGAATCTGGAAGCGGTCGGCAAGTTCCATCAGCCGCACGGCCTTACGGTAGCCTTCAGGGCGCACCGAGCCGAAATTGTGCTTGAGCCGGCTCGCCGTGTCGGAGCCCTTTTCCTGGCCGATGACGGCCACCGGTTCGCCGCGGAATCGGGCGAAGCCGCCGATGATCGCCTGGTCCTCGCCGAAATTGCGGTCGCCGGCGAGCGGCGTGAAATCGCTGAACAGACCCTTGATGTAGTCGAGGCAATGCGGCCTGTCGGTGTGGCGCGCGACCTGCACCTTCTGCCACGGCGTCAGCGCCTTGTAGATGTCGCGCAGCGCGTCGCGCACGCGCTTCTCGAGCCGGCTGATTTCGTCGCCGACATCGACCGCCTCGCCATTCTCGGCAAGCTTCTTCAGCTCGAGGATCTTGAGTTCAAGGTCCTGCACCGGCTTTTCGAAATCGAGGTAATTGTACATTCTTGAGCGGACCGATGCGTCGGAAGGCAAACATCGCGCAGATGTAGGCTCCGCGCGGGCACGTTGCCCTCACATAGCGATATGAGGCCTAGTCGGCAAGCGGATGATGATCGTTGACCAGCCGCACCAACCGCTCTTCCAGCACATGCGTGTAAATCTGCGTGGTCGAGATATCGGCGTGGCCGAGCAGCTGCTGCACCGCCCTGAGATCAGCGCCGTTCTGCAGGAGATGGCTGGCAAAAGCATGGCGCAGCACATGCGGCGAAATTTTGGCCGCCGATATGCCGGCCCGCGCGGCAAGGCCTTTGAGGTCGCGGGCAAAGACCTGCCGGGAGAGAAAGCCGCTGTCGCTGGCGGCCGGGAACAGAAACGGGCTGTCGGCGAAAGCCGGCACCGACGCCCGGGCCGTGAGCCATGCCCGCATCGCCATGCGGGCCTTGGCCGACAGCGGCACCATGCGCTCCTTGTCGCCCTTGCCGCGCACCATGAAGAAGCGGTCGTCGCGCTGGGCGACGGTCACCGGCAGGCCGACAAGTTCGGAGACGCGCAGGCCGGTGGCATAGAGCACCTCGACCAAAGCGTGCAGGCGCAGTGCCGCCACCCGGTCGCCATTGACGCCATCGCCTGTCTCAAGCGCCGCACGGTCGAGCAGCCGACCGGTATCGGCCTCGCTCATCGTCTTGGGCAGCGGCCGGCCCTTTTTCGGACTGTCCAGCGTGCCGGTCGGGTCGTCGCCGCGCAAGCCCTCGGCGTAGAGGAACTTGAAGAACTGGCGGATCGCCGACAGTTTGCGCGCCTGCGACGTCGACGCAAAGCCGCGCGCTGCGATGTCGTCGAGATAGGCGCGGATGTCGACTGCGGCGGCAGCGGCAAGCCCGCCGGCAATCTGCTGCGAAGCGTCTTCGAGATCACGGCGGTAGGAAGACAGCGTGTTTGCAGCGGCACCGCGTTCGGCGCTCATCATTTCGAGAAAGGCTTCGATGCGAGCCGCGCTGTTCATGTTCCAGGGGTCAGTTTTGGGTCAGTTTTTCTTGGGGTTCAGCTTTTCCGGTGGAATGCGCACGGTGATTTCGGCTTTTTTCGGCTCGACGAACATCGCCAACGCCACCATCGTACCATAGGCAATGCCGGCAAGAATCATCATCGTCACGACAAAGCGGAACAGTGTCGGCATCAATCTTCGCCCGTCTTCTTGCTCTGTGATTCCAAGCCCTGTGTCCTTATGGGACGCTAATTCCGTCAATTCAAGGACGAAGGGCTCTGCGTGCGAAAGGCGCTATGCTTGACGCAAACGGGCTTTTGATGTCGATACGCCGGCAAAGACGGCTTAGAAACAGCATGGTCTCATGAACGCGTTACCAGCAAATCCTCCCGGCGATAGCCATGCCGCGCTGCTCGACAGGCTGGGCAGCCGCTCGATCGTCTTTGTCGGCCTGATGGGCGCCGGCAAGACGGCGATCGGCCGCAAGGTGGCGACGATGCTGTCGCTGCCCTTCGTAGACAGCGACCAGGAGATAGAAACCGTGTCGCGCATGACGGTGCCGGAACTGTTCGAACGCTATGGCGAGACCGAATTCCGGGCATTGGAGCAGCGCGTCATCCTGCGCGTGCTGGAGAGTGGGCCGCAGGTGCTGTCGACCGGCGGCGGCGCGTTCATGAATGCGCAGACGCGGGAAGCGATCGCCGGGCATGGCGTGTCGGTGTGGCTGAAGGCCGAGATCGACCTGTTGATGGAGCGCGTGTCCAAGAAGCAGAACCGGCCGTTGCTCAAAAGCGCCGATCCGCGCGCCGTGCTCGAGCGGCTGATGGGCGAGCGCTACCCGGTCTATGCCACGTCCAACATCACCGTGCCGACACGCGACGACCGCAAGGAGGTCATTGCGACCGAGGTTGTCGACGCGCTGTGCGGGCATTTCGGCATTCCGGCTCCGACTGCGCCGGGCGAGGTGCGGCTGTGAGCGAACCGGTCACTGTCGAGGTCGGCCTTGGCGAGCGTGCCTACGACATCCTGATCGGCCCCGGCCTTTTGGCGCGCGCCGGCGCCGAGATTTCGCGCCGCCTGCCCGGCACGAGAGCGGCGGTGGTCACGGACGATAATGTCGCGGCGGCACATCTCGACGCGCTGAAGGCCGGTCTGGAAACACGCGGCATCCAGCCTGCCGTCATCACTTTGCCGGCCGGCGAAAAGACCAAGAGCTTTGCCCATCTCGAAGAGGTGGTCGACGGCGTGCTCGCCGCCAAGCTGGAGCGCGGCGATGTCGTCATTGCGCTCGGCGGTGGCGTCATCGGCGACCTCACCGGCTTTGCCGCCGGCATCGTGCGCCGCGGCATGAATTTCGTCCAGATTCCAACCTCGCTGCTGGCGCAGGTCGATTCCTCGGTCGGTGGCAAAACCGGCATCAACAGTCCGCGCGGCAAGAATCTGGTCGGTGTCTTCCACCAGCCGAAACTGGTGCTGGCCGATACCGAAGTGCTCGACACGCTGCCGATCCGCGAATTTCGCGCCGGCTATGCCGAGCTTGCCAAATACGGGTTGATCGACCGACCGGCGTTTTTCGCCTGGCTGGAAGCGAACTGGGAAAAGGTGTTCGCTGGCGGACCGGAGCGGGCCGAGGCCATCGCCGAGGCGTGCCGCGCCAAGGCCGATGTCGTCGCCCGCGACGAGTTCGAAACCGGCGACCGCGCACTGCTCAATCTTGGCCACACGTTCGGCCATGCGCTGGAAGGCGCCACACAGTATGACGGCGCCCGCCTCGTCCATGGCGAAGGCGTCGCCATCGGCATGGCGCTGGCGCACCGCTTTTCCGCAAGGCTCAATCTGGCCAGCCCCGACGACGCGGCGCGGGTCGAGGCGCATCTTCGCGCCGTCGGTCTACCCTGGCGGATGGCCGACATCCCTGGTGAGTTGCCCGATGCCGAGGCGCTGCTTGGCTTCATCACCCAGGACAAGAAAGTGTCGCGCGGCGCGCTGACATTCATCCTGACGCGCGGCGTTGGCCAAGCTTTTATTGCCAAGGATGTACCGGCGTCGGAAGTGCTTTCGTTCCTCAGGGAGAACCACCCGGGCCAGGAAAGCCGGCAGCGATGATCAACGAGCCCGGCTGGACCGTCGTCGCCGTCCTTGCCATCCTCATCCTGCTGGTCCTGGCCGTGCGCACGCGCCTGCTTGCCATGTTCGGCTATGAGCTGTCGCGCATCGAGCCGCAGCGCTCGACACAGGACGAGTTGCGCGGCGCGGTCGACGATTTCCGCCGCGACGGCCAGATGGTGCGTGAGGACCGCGACCGCGTCGGCGGGCTGTTCGATCTCGCCGAGCTCGAAGTCTCCGACATCATGGTCCACCGCACCAATATGCGCTCGGTCAATGCCGACAATGGGCCGGAAGCGGTGGTGCGCGAGATCCTGCAAAGCCCGCACACCCGCATGCCGTTGTGGAAAGGCTCTCTCGACAACATCGTCGGCGTGCTGCACGCCAAGGACCTGCTGCGAGCGCTGAACGAGGTCGGCAACGACTTTTCCCGGATCGACGTGATGAAGATCGCTTCGAAGCCTTGGTTCGTGCCCGACACCACGACGCTGCAGGAACAGCTCAACGCCTTCCTGCGCGCCAAGGCGCATTTCGCTATCGTCGTCGACGAATATGGCGAGGTCGAAGGGCTGGTGACGCTGGAGGACATTATCGAGGAGATCGTTGGCGAGATCGCCGACGAGCACGATGTAGACATTCAGGGCGTGAAGCAGGAGGCGGACGGTTCCGTGGTCGTCGACGGCACCGTGCCGATCCGCGATCTCAACCGGGCGCTCGACTGGAACCTGCCTGACGAGGAAGCGACCACCATTGCCGGCCTGGTCATCCACGAGACGCAGTCGATCCCCGAGGAAAAGCAGGCTTTCACCTTCCACGGCAAGCGCTTCGTGGTGATGAAGCGCGACAAAAACCGGATCGCCAGAATCAGGATCAGGCCGGCGGGCGAATCTTAAAGGTACCGAGCAGGCCCGCCACATGACGCTCTTTGCCGAGCTTATGCAGCGATCTGGCTCGTAGACCGTTCGTGGATGGTCGCACCGGTTTGAGCGTCAACTGCGACCAGGCTGACCTCGTAGCCCCAGAGGCTGCGGACATGGCGCAGCGTCGCGTCACGGCTGGCCCCTTCGAGCACAACACCATCCTTTACCCTGTGTTGCAGCCGCAACTGCCGGTCGCCGAGCAGGTCGACATCAATCACCTGGATGTCCGGCCGATTCGCTCCAAGGTCGTAACTGTGGGCTAGCTGGGCGCGTATCTTGTGATAGCCACGTTCGTTGTGGATCGACGCGACTTCGAAATGCGGTTTGTCGGCTCCATCGCCAAGCACGAAGAACCGCCATTTTCGGATCAAGCTCGGGCTGAGATACTGGCGGATAAAGGATTCGTCGCGGTGGTTGGCCCAGGCCTCAAGCAGGACCTCGCGCCAGTTGCCATGTCCTGCAATGTCCGGGAACCAGTCGCGGTCCTCCGCCGTCGGCTCGGTCGAAATGCGCTGTATGTCCTGCATCATGTCGAGGCCGAGGGCATAGGGATTGATGCCTGAAAACCGGGGATCGTCAAAGGCCGGCTGGAAGATCACGTTCGAATGGTTGCGCAGGATTTCGAGCATGGCACCTTCGCCGATCCGGCCACGATCGAATAGCATGTTCATGAGCGTATAATGCACGAAGGTGGCGCAGCCTTCATTCATCACTTGAGTCTGTCGCTGCGGGTAGAAATATTGCGCGATGACGCGGACGATCCTGATGATCTCGCGCTGCCAGGGTTCCAGGATCAGGCTGTTCTTCTCGAGGAAATACAGGAGGTTTTCCTCGGGCAGGTTGAGCGATCTCTTGCGCTCCGCCATCCCTTGATCCTCATTGCCGGACTTGTTTTTGTTCTGCGACGGCGGCAGCGTGCGCCACAGATCGTTGTAGGAGCGCTCTTCGTATTCGAGGCGCTCGCGAAGCCCTTCGCGCTGTCGCTCCGACGAGAGCTTTGGCGGCCGGTGATAGCGGAACACCCCTTGTTCCATCAGCGCATGGGCGGAATCGAGAATGGCCTCCACTGCTGCAAGGCCGTGCCGCTCCTCGCACCGGTCGATGTAGCCCTTGGCGAAGTCCAGATAACCCAGGATTGCCCCGGCGTCGGTCCATTGCTGAAACAGATGATTGTTCTTGAAGAAATGATTGTGGCCAAGCGCCGCGTGGGCCGTCACAAGGGCCTGCAACGCCATGGTGTTTTCCTCCATGAGGTAGACGATGCAGGGATTGGAGTTGATGACCAGTTCATAGGCCAGCCCCCGACCACCCTTACGGTAAAGAAGCTCCTGGTGAAGGAAATGTTTGCCGAACGACCAATGCCGATACATCAGTGGCATGCCGATAGATGAGTAGGCGTCGAGCATCTGCTGGGAGGAGATTATCTCCATCTGGACCGGGTAAGTATCGAGATGCAACTCGTCGACCGCGATCGCCTCGATCTCTTCAAAAGCCCGCGATAATTTCTCGAAATTCCAGTCGGAACCGGAAAACAACAAATTCGTTTCGTTGGCTCGCCTGACCATCTCTCTCTCTCTCAAGCGCTCTTGATGGCCACCGGCTGCCTGGCGAAGAGCCGGTGGAAGACCGGGTAAATATCCGCGGGAGCAGCGATGCGGCTCATCTGGAAGTTGGGCCATTTCAGCTCGATCGTACTGTAGGCGCGCCAAAGCGACGTCCCGTTTTCGGTAGCACCGAATATGTGGCTCTCGCGTTCGTCGATGATCTCGACATAGGCGAAATACTGGCACAGGCGCATGAGCTTGCCGTTCATGAGCTCTATGCATCGCTCGGAATCGGTGGTGAAATTGTCCCCGTCAGAGGCCTGCGCGGCGTAAATGTTCCACTCGCTGGCAGGATAGCGCTGGCCGATAATGCGGTGCATTTCGTCGAGCGCGGTGGAGACGATCGTACCGCCGCTCTGCGTGTTGTAGAAGAACGTGTCCTCATCCACTTCGTGCGCCTCATGGGTATGGCGGATGAAGACGATCTCCGTGCGTTCGTAGCGCCGTTTCAAGAACAGGTGCAGCAGCACGAAGAAGCGTTTGGCCAAGTCCTTTTCGCGTTGGCCCATCGATCCGGACACGTCCATAAGGCAGAACATGACGGCATTGGCATTCGGCACCGGCCGGGCGTCGAAGCGGTTGAATCGGATATCGACCGGATCGACAAAGGCAATTCGCCTGCGCCGTCGCTCCAGCCGGTCAAGCTCGTCGCGTAATTCCGCGATGCGCTGGCGCACCGCCGCGCCGGCCGGGGCCGACTCAAGCGTGACGATTTCCCGGAGGATCGCCTCCAGTTCCTGCTGCGTGGGGCGCCTCAGCGCAATGCGCCGGCCTAGGCTGTTGCGCATCGTGCGGCCGGCATTGATGTTGGTCGGGGAACCGGTTGCCGCGAAGCCGGCCCGGCGCGGCTTGAAGGCAAGGATTTCCTTGAGATTGAGCTTAACCAGGTCGGGCAGTTCGAGATCCTCAAAAAAGAGTTCGAGCACCTCCTCGCGTGACAGCACGAAACGAAAATCGTCTTCCGACGCCGTGTTTCCTGGCGACGACGCCGCGCCGCCCCCATGCGGCTTCGGGAGCAGGTCTCCAGGGGAAAAATGCCTGTTGCCCGGAAGGATGTGTCGGCGCCGTCCGCTGGCCCTGTCATCGTTGAAGCTCGGCTCGGCCGTTTTCCTTTCCGGCATGGGCACGGCGTGCTCGGTATCCACGTCGGCGATCCTGCCAGTGCGGATTTGATCGCGAATGCTCCGCTTCAACTCCTCGCGAGCACGCCTGAGGAAGCGCTGTCGATTGCCAAGGCTCTTGTCCTTGGGGTTCAGGCGACGGTCGATGAAGATCGGCATGGAACCATCCGGCTCTGTCAACCCGCCTTGTTCACCCGCATGTACCAGTCCACCAGCCGGCGTACCTGCCGTTCTGTGTAGCCACGCTCGATCATGCGCTGTACGAATTCGTTATGGCGCTTTTCCGTAACGCTGTCTTGCTTGGAGCCGAAGCTGATCACCGGCAAGAGGTCCTCGACCTGTCCGAACATCCGCTTCTCGATGACCTCGCGCAGTTTTTCATAGCTGGTCCATGACGGGTTGCGGCCGTGGTTTCTTGCGCGAGCGCGCAGAGTGAACTTCACCACCTCGTTACGGAAGTCCTTGGGATTGGCGATGCCTGCCGGTTTCTCGACCTGCGAAAGTTCGTTGTCCAGGATCTCCCGGTTGAGGATCTGGCCGGTGTCGGGGTCCTTGTAGTCCTGGTCCTCAATCCAGGCATCCGCATAGGCGATGTAGCGGTCGAAGAGGTTCTGGCCGTATTCGCTATAGGACTCCAGATAGGCCTTCTGGATTTCGTGGCCGATGAACTCGGCGTAGCGCGCCGCAAGCTCCGACTTGATGAATTCAAGATAGGCCGCTTCCGTTTCCTTCGGGAACTGCTCCCGCTTGATCGCCTCCTCCAGAATGTACATCAGATGCACAGGATCGGCGGCCACCTCCTCATTATCGAAGTTGAATGTCTGCGAAAGGATCTTAAAGGCAAAGCGCGTGCTGACGCCCGTCATGCCTTCATCGACGCCGGCGGCGTCGCGATATTCTTGGACCGACTTTGCCCTGGGATCGACTTCCTTCAGATTTTCGCCGTCATAGGCGCGCATCTTGGTGTAGAGCGGCGAGTTGTCGTGCTCGGCTAAGCGCGTCGAAACTGCAAAGCGGCTGAGGATGTCCAAAACTTCAGGGGCACAGGGGCTGGCGGCCAACTCGCTCTCACGCAGCAATTTCTCATAGATCTGCCTCTCTTCGGTGATCCGCAGGCAATAGGGTACCTTGACCACCAGGATGCGATCGAGAAACGCCTCGTTGTTCTTGTTGCTCTTGAACTGTTGCCATTCCGACTCGTTGGAATGGGCGACGATGATCCCCTGGTAGGGAAAGGCGCCGAAATTTTCAGTGCCGTTGTAGCTGCCTTCCTGTGTCGCGGTCAGCAGCGGATGCAGAACCTTGATGGGTGCCTTGAACATCTCGACGAATTCAAGCAGACCTTGCGTGGTCCGGTTCAGGCCACCGCTATAGGAATAGGCATCGGGGTCGGACTGGCTAAAATTTTCCAATTGCCTGATGTCGACCTTGCCGACCAGGGCCGAGACATCCTGATTGTTCTCATCGCCAGGTTCGGTCTTGGCAATGCCGATCTGGCGCAGCCGCGACGGCATCAGCTTGACGACGCTGAATTTGGAAATGTCGCCAGACAATTCGTCGAGGCGCTTGGCCGCCCATGGCGAAATCAATCCGTTCAGCCGGCGCCGGGCTATGCCGTATTTATCCTCTAGCAGATCACCCATGTGATCGGGATGGAACAGCCCAAGCGGCGACTCGAAAACCGGGCTGATCTGGTTGCCGACCTTCAGCGTGTAGATCGGGCGCTGCTCCATCAGTTTCTTCAGGCGCTCGGCCAGAGAGGATTTGCCGCCGCCGACCGGGCCGAGGAGATAGAGGATCTGCTTGCGTTCTTCGAGCCCCTGCGAGGCATAGCGGAAATATCCAGCTATGCGCTCGATCGTATCCTCCATTCCATAGAAGTCAGAAAAATGAGGGTAGATCTTGAGGGTCCGATTCGCGAAAATGCGGCCGAGGCGCTCGTCTTTGCTGGTGTCAACCAGTTTTGGTTCGCCGATTGCGTCGACCATCCTTTCGGGCGCCGAAGCGTACATCGATTTGTCTTCCCGACAGGCAAGAAGATACTGTTGGATGCTGACCTCTTCGTCCGCCGCATTGGCATAAATTTCCGAAAAAAGATCGAAGACGTCGGATTGGGTTGCACGCATGATGTTCTGCCCTCGGAGCCGATCTGGATTCCAATCGCCTCATCACCTTCAACTGTCGGAAAGCATTGTTGGTTCCCTTCACATGAAGGAGAGTGGCTGCAATCCGGGTAGAAGGCTTGGGAGGAAACATTCGGAGTGGCTGGAATGGCGGGTTGCCCGGTGCTGCGGCGCTGATGGGCGGCGTTGTCGCCGGCCAGCTATCTCGATGGACACAAGCATCCGCCGACCTTCATCGCCTATTCGCGCGCCGAAGGCCGCGACGACCAATCGAAGGCTTTGCCAAACGCCTGCGCGCCATCGGCACTGAAGTGACGCTGTTCGACGGCAACGCCTACACGCATATGTCGATCAATCACGACTTCGGCGAGGACGGCGACGCGTTGACCGCCGCGATGCTGGCCTTCCTGAATGGACCGTCGGTTGATCCCCGATCCCCGCGAGGCGTCCTGGATCAGACCAAAAGCCCCGGCGGGACATTGCCGACCCGGCGGCTACAGGTGCAATTGTTCCTGAGTTGTCGATTGGGAAAGAAAATCATGAATGGCGCCGATCTGCTGTGCGACGTGCTCCTGGCCAATGACGTCACGGTCTGCTTCGCCAATCCTGGCACATCCGAAATGCATTTCGTTGCCGCACTGGACCGCAAACCTCAGATGCGCTGCGTGCTCGGCCTGTTCGAGGGCGTGGTGACCGGCGCCGCCGACGGCTATGCGCGCATGACCGACCGCCCGGCAGCAACGTTGCTGCATACCGGACCGGGTCTCGCCAACGGTTTGGCCAACATGCACAACGCAAGGCGTGCGCGCAGCCCGATGATCAACATTGTCGGCGACCATGCTTCCTACCATCTGCCGCTCGATGCCCCGCTGACCAGCGACATAGAAGGCCTGGCGTCGCCGATGTCGAACTGGGTTGGCCGCGTCAAGGGGCCGGCCGATATTGTGCCGGCCGCAGAGGCGGCTTTCCGCGCCTCACTCACGCCGCCTGGCGTCACGACCTTGATCCTGCCTGCGGATGCCGCCTGGGGCGAAGTTGCTGCGATTTCGCCTGGCAAGGTGAAGCTGGAGCCGCCGCCCGCCGTCGACATGGCTGTTGTGCGCACGATCGCCGAAGCAATCCGCGCCGCGCCGGGCCGTGTCGGCATGGTGGTGCGTGGGCAGGCGGCGCGCGCCGATGGACTTGAAATCGCAGGGAGAATGTCATCGGGAAGCGATGTCAGGCTGTTCAGTGAGGTTCTGATCGCCCGCATGCAGCGCGGCCGCGGGCGGTTCGCCCCGACCCGCATTCCCTATCCGGTCGATGCGGCGACGGCCACGCTCCGGGATATCGATTTGCTGGTGCTGGTCGGCGCCAAGGAGCCGGTTGCCTTCTTCGCTTATCCCGGCAAGCCCGGGCGGCTGGTTCGGGACGATTGCAAGGTGCTTTCGCTGGCGGCGCATGGCCAGGATCTGAAAGCGGCGCTGGAGGCGCTGGCCGACGAGCTCGGCATCAAGCCGACGCAGCAATTCGCCGCCGCAACCGCCTTTCCAGACGAACCGACGCTGAGCGGCAGACTGACGGACGATGCCATCGCGCTGTCGGTGGCGCGCAAACTTCCGGCCAATGCCATCGTCTGCGACGAAGCGGTCACCTCGGCGAGACGGTTCTTCACGCTATCCGCCTTTGCGGCGCCGCACGACTACATGATGGGTACGGGCGGATCGATCGGCGGCGGCATTCCCATGGCTACCGGCGCGGCGATCGCCTGCCCGGACCGCAAGGTGATCAATCTCGAAGCCGACGGCAGTGGCATGTACACGGTGCAGGGACTGTGGACCCAGGCCAGGGAAAAGCTTGACGTCGTGACCATCATCTTTTCCAACCGGACCTACGCCATCCTGCATGGCGAAATGAAGAATGTCGGGGTCAATGAGATCGGCGAGAACGCCAGGCGCATGCTCGATCTCGACCATCCGGCGCTGGACTGGGTTGCGCTGGCCAAAGGCATGGGCGTCGAGGCGGCCCGCGCCGACACGTGCGAGCGGTTCGACGCGCTGCTCGACAGTGCCCTGTCGCGTCCGGGACCGTTTCTCATTGAAGCGGTGATCTGAGGCGGAGAGACTTACCAACGGGTCTTTTCGCCGGGTGCAGCCGGTTCGATTGCCAGCGCATGGACGCCGGCTTGCAGCTCCGCTGCCAGCAATTCGTTGACGGCGCGGTGGCGGTCGATGCGGCTCATGCCGGCAAAGACGGATGAGACGATGCGGACGCGAAAATGCGTCTCGCCAGTGCCTTCATAGGCAGCGTGATGGTCGGAGCCGTGGTGGTGATGACCGGCATGGAGATGGCTTTCATTGACGATCGCCAGGCGCTCCGGCGAAAACGCCTTGTTCAGCTTGTCTTCCATCGTCGCCTGTATGGACATCGCCATCTCCCTTCACCATATCTGCAAGGCGTGATCGGGAAATCGGGATCGATCCCGCCGGGCCGCCTCAAAAATCGCCATTCGCCCTGCTTTATGCCGCGATTCAGCGGTTAGGGCGATGATCGCGAAAATGTCAATTCTTGTTTCGCACGTGCGAACAGCCCATAAATGGGTGAGATGAAACCGTACCCCAAATATTTCGAGAAAATTCGGGTCCGTCCCGACAAGGATGCGGAGCTGAAGTCGCACTCGCCGATCTGCCAGTGGGACGGCTGCAAGGAGGCCGGTACCCACCGGGCGCCGGTCGGACGCATGAAGGAAGGCGAGTATTTTCAGTTCTGCTTCGATCATGTGCGCGAATACAACAAGGGTTTCAACTACTTCTCCGGCGTGCCGGACACCGAGATAGCCCGCTTCCAGAAGGAAGCGATGACCGGCCACCGGCCGACATGGAAGATGGGCGTCGCCGGCGCCTCGACGCGCTCCTCGCCCGATTTCGCCCAGCAGCGTTCCGGTCGCGCCGGCTATTACAACCGCATGCGCGATCCTTTCGACCTGTTCAAAGGGCCGAAGGACCCGCGCGAGGCGCGCGAACGCAAGGCCAAGCCGCTTGAGGCCAAGGCGCTGGAAACGCTTGGCCTTGATACAAAGGCGACTGGCAAGGACATCAAGGCGCGCTATAAGGAACTTGTGAAGCGCCACCATCCGGATGCGAATGGCGGCGATAGAGGTTCGGAAGACCGGTTCCGCGATGTGCTGCAGGCCTATCGCGTGCTCAAGCAGGCGGGTTTGTGCTGAGCAACCTAACGGTTCGTGTCGTTTTCCAACTTTCATAAGGGTGGAAAAGGCTCTAAGACCGCCCCCGGACAAAAACGATTGCCGGCGAAATCAGGCATTTCGCCCGTGGAGACTCGGATAGAGATGAACAAGGTCGATCGCGACATCGCCAATTTGCCCGACACGACGGTGTCGGTGAAAGACAAATTCGGCTTCGAGTCCAAGATGGTGGTGCCGGCTTATTCGGTGACCTCGGAACATGTGCCGGACATCGATCCGGATTATCTGTTCGACAAGGCGACGACGCTGGCGATCCTTGCCGGCTTTGCCTACAATCGCCGCGTCATGGTCTCGGGCTATCACGGCACCGGCAAATCGACGCATATCGAACAGGTCGCAGCCCGTCTGAATTGGCCCTGCGTGCGCGTCAACCTCGACAGCCATGTCAGCCGTATCGATCTCGTGGGCAAGGACGCCATCGTCGTCAAGGACGGCCTGCAGATCACGGAATTCCGCGACGGCATCCTGCCTTGGGCCTACCAGCACAATGTCGCGCTCTGCTTTGACGAGTACGATGCCGGCCGTCCGGACGTGATGTTCGTCATCCAGCGCGTGCTGGAATCGTCGGGCCGCCTGACGCTGCTCGACCAGAGCCGGGTCATCCGCCCGCATCCGGCGTTCCGGCTGTTTTCGACCGCCAACACGGTCGGCCTCGGCGACACCACCGGCCTCTATCACGGCACGCAGCAGATCAACCAGGCGCAGATGGATCGCTGGTCGATCGTCACCACGCTGAACTACCTGCCGCACGACAATGAGGTGAATATCGTTCTGGCCAAGGCCAAGCACTATCGCGACGCCAAGGGCAAGGACATCGTCAACAAGATGGTGCGGGTCGCCGACATGACGCGCTCGGCCTTCATCAATGGCGATCTGTCGACCGTGATGAGCCCGCGTACCGTGATCACCTGGGCCGAGAATGCCGAAATCTTCGGCAATGTCGGCATGGCGTTCCGGCTGACCTTCCTCAACAAGTGCGACGAGCTGGAGCGTTCGGTGGTGGCCGAGTTCTATCAGCGCGCCTTCGGCGAGGACCTGCCCGAGAGCGCCGCCAACGTGGTGCTGGGCTGAGCAGAGCCTCGATGGCGGGTCCGGGCGACAACACGCGCAATAAGTCGAAGACGGGGTCTGAAGCCGACAGCTTCAAGCGTGCCGTCACCGTCTGCATGCGCGCCATCGCCGGCGACAAGGAGCTCGAAGTCGGTTTCGCCAAGGACCGCCCGGCGCTCGCCGGCAGCCGCGCCCGATTGCCCGAACTGCCGAAGAAAGCGTCCAAGACAGACATCGCGATTACTCGTGGCCTGGGCGATTCCATGGCGCTGAAGCGCGCCTGCCACGATCAGCGTATCCACACCAAACTGGCGCCGGAAGGCAAGCTGGCGCGCTCGATCTATGACGCCGTGGAACAGGCCCGCGTCGAGGCGATCGGCAGCCGCGCCATGCAGGGCGTCGCCGACAATATCGGCTCCATGCTGGAGGACAAATACGCCAAGGCCAACCTTGTCGACGTCAAGGACAAGGCCGACGCGCCGATCGAGGAAGCGCTGGCACTGATGGTGCGCGAGAAGCTGACCGGGCGGCCGATCCCGAAGAGCGGCGAGCGGCTGGTCGAACTCTGGCGGCCCTGGGTCGAGGAGAAGGCCAAGGCCGATCTCGACGGACTGTCGGCCAAGCTCGGCGACCAGCAGGCCTTCGCCCGCGTCGTGCGTGAGATGCTGGCGTCCATGGAGATGGCCGAGGAACTCGGCGACGATCAGGAGACCGAAGACTCCGAGGACAATGACGATAACCAGCCGCAAGGCGAGGAGCAGAGCGAGGAGGGCGGCGAAGAGGATTCCGGCTCCGAGCAGTCGCAATCCGAGGATGCCGAGGCCTCGGCCGACGACGAACAGTCGTCCGAGACTGAGGCCTCCGACGCCACTGCCGACGATCTTTCCGACGATGACGATGCGGACGCCGAAACGCCGGGCGAGGCGCGCCGTAACGACAACCCGTTCGCCAACCTTCCGAAAGAGATCGACTACAAGGTTTTCACCACCGCCTTCGACGAGACCGTCGGTGCGGAAGAGCTGTGCGAGGAAGAAGAACTCGACCGGCTGCGCGCCTTCCTCGACAAGCAACTGGCCAATCTCTCCGGCGTCGTCGGACGGCTCGCCAACCGGCTGCAGCGCCGCCTGATGGCGCAGCAGAACCGTTCCTGGGATTTCGACCTCGAAGAGGGTTATCTCGATCCGGCACGCCTGGTTCGTGTCGTCATCGACCCGATGCAGCCGTTGTCGTTCAAGCAGGAGCGCGACACCAAATTCCGCGACACGGTGGTTACGCTGGTGCTCGACAATTCGGGCTCGATGCGCGGTCGGCCGATCACGGTTGCCGCCACCTGTGCCGACATTCTGGCGCGCACGCTGGAGCGCTGCGGCGTCTCGGTCGAGATCCTCGGCTTCACCACGCGGGCGTGGAAGGGCGGACAGGCTCGCGAGAAGTGGCTGAAGGACGGCAAGCCGCCGAACCCCGGCCGGCTCAACGATCTGCGCCACATCATCTACAAATCCGCCGATCATCCGTGGCGTCGCGCCCGGCGCAATCTCGGCCTGATGATGCGCGAGGGCCTGCTCAAGGAAAACATCGACGGCGAGGCGTTGTTATGGGCGCACAACCGGCTGATCGCCCGGCCCGAACAGCGCAAGATCCTGATGATGATCTCGGACGGCGCGCCGGTGGACGATTCGACGCTGTCGGTCAATCCTGGCAACTATCTCGAGCGGCATCTGCGCGCCGTCATCGAGCTGATCGAGACGCGCTCGCCGGTCGAGCTGCTGGCCATCGGCATCGGCCACGACGTTACCCGCTATTACAGGCGCGCCGTCACCATCGTCGATGCCGAGGAACTGGCCGGCGCCATGACCGAGCAGCTGGCCTCGCTGTTTGCCGAGGAAAACGTGCGCGATACACGCCGCGGCGGCTACCGGCGCGCTGGATGATTTTTTTGCGCGGCGGGTTTCGGCAGATGCTCTTCGCGGTCACTGCCTTGTTCGGCATGGCGTTTGCGCCGGCCATCGCCGCCGGCCCAAGCGCGGTCGAGCCGGTCGAAGTCTCGGCGCGGCCGATCACCACCTTCAATATCGGCAGCGCCGACAAGCAGTTTGGGCTGCTGGAATTCGTCGGCGGTCTTGAGATGAACTCGACGACGCGCGATTTCGGCGCGCTGTCGGCATTTCGGTTCGTCAAACCCGGCAGCGATTTTATCGGCGTCGCCGATACGGGCTTCTGGTTCTTCGGCTCGATCACCCATGATGCCGACAAGCGGCCGTCCGGCATCCAGAATTTCCGCATGCAGCAGATGGTCGATGAAAAGGGCCGGCCGATCGACAGGAAATGGGAAGTCGATGCCGAGGGCCTTGCAGTCAAGGACGGCATCGCCACCGTCGGCTTCGAGCGCGATCACCGCGTCGCCCAGTTCAAGATTGACCCCAGCAACATGACGGCGCCGTTCAAGCAACTGAACTTTCTGGTTCCAGCCCGCGAACTGCGACAGAACCGCGGTTTCGAGACCGTCACCCACGCCAATCCCAACGGCCAGCACGAGGGCGGCCTCGTCGTGGTCTCGGAAAAGAGCTTGGACAAGGCTGGCAACATCTATGCCGCCATCATCGAAGGGCCGCACAAGGGCGTCTTCACGGTCAAGCGCAACGGTGATTTCGACATCACTGACGGCGCCTTCCTGCCGGATGGCGACCTGCTGCTTTTGGAGCGCAGTTTCTCGATGGCCGGCGGTGTCAGGATGCGGCTAAGGCGCATCTATGGCGAAAGCGTCGAGAAGGGCGCGGTTGCCGACGGGCCGGTGCTGATGGAAGCCGACATGGGCTACCAGATCGACAATATGGAAGGACTCGACGTCTGGACCCGCGATGACGGAGCGCTGATGGTGTCGCTGATCTCGGACGACAACCATTCGATCCTGCAGCGCAACCTCTATCTGGAATTCATCCTGCACCAGGATTGAGAGCCCTAAGGCTTGGTGGCGATCCAGATGACGTGGCGCGCGCCGCGCTTGCCATTGGCGCGCGTCTTCACCTCGTCCACGACAAAGCCCGCCTGCTTGAGCCTAAGTGTGAAGCCGGCATCGGGGCCTTGCGACCAAACAGCCAGCACGCCCCCGGGCCTGAGCGCTGCACGCGCCGCGCCGAGGCCGGCAGCGCCATAGAGGGCGTCGTTGCCCCTGTAGACGATGCCTTCGGGGCCATTGTCGACATCGAGCAGGATGGCGTCCCAGGCTGCCTTGTCGGATCTTATGATGTGCCCGACGTCGGCTTCGCGAACCGTCACACGGGGATCGTCGAGACAGCCGGCGAAGACCGCCTCCATGGGGCCGCGCGCCCAGGCGATGACGGCGGGGACAAGCTCGGCAACCGTGATGCCTGCGTCGGCGCCCAATTGGGCAAGCGCAGCGCGCAGCGTAAAACCCATGCCGAGGCCGCCGATCAGGATTTTCGGTTGGGCGCGGCCGCCGATCTTTTCACAGGAGAGCTTGGCCAGCGCTTCTTCGGAGCCGCTGAGGCGGCTGTTCATCAGCTCATTGGTGCCGAGCATGATCGAGAATTCGCTGCCGCGCTGCTTGAGGCGCAGTTCCTGTCCGCCGTCAGGCGTTTTGGCCGAGCCGAGCTGGACCCAAGGGATCACGGCCTAGACAGCCACGGCCGGCTGGCTCCAGTGGGCGGCGAGCAGCCGGTAGGGGATCAGGGCCACAACAGCGATGATCAGCTTCACCGAAAGGTCGCCCAGCGCCCAGGAGACCCACCGCATGGTCTCGACCGGCAGCACGCCCATCAGCGGCGCCGTCTCCAGCGCAAAACCGTCGTTCGGGCCGGCAAAAGCGAAGGCGGCCGAAAAGGCGATGCTGAAGAACACCAGGGTGTCGAACACCGAGCCGACCAGCGTGCCGACGATCGGCGCGCGCCACCAGCTCTGCCGGCGCAACCGGTTGAACACGGTGACGTCGAGCAATTGCGCGCAAAGGAAGGCCGCGCCGGAAGCTGCGGCGATGCGCACCAGCCGGTCGGCTGATGTCTCGAACTCGATCAGGCCGTGGCGAAACAGGAAGGGCGGGACGAGGATCGAGCAGACCACAGCGGTCATGAAGCCGACAAGGACGATGCGGCGCGCAACGGTCGGCCCGTAGCGGCGGTTGGCAAGGTCGGTGACCAGGAAGGAGAAGGGATAGGTGAAGGCGCCCCAGGTCAGGATGTCGCCCAGCGACAGACCGCCGGCCTGGCCCTGCATCGGGAACTGCACGAGGATGTTCGATGCCACGACGACAAGCGCCATGGCGGCCACAAAGGGCAGATATCGCGAGAAGGAAGTCATTTTTTTATCCTGGGTAATGGAACCAGCCAGGCGCTAGCCGAAATCCGGATCGCGCTGCCTTGCAAGTTTTGAGCATCGGATTGCTCCGATGCTGCTGCCTTAGAAGTTTTGAGCATCGGATTGCTCCGATGCTCAGGGCGGTCGTCCCCCGCCTTGATATCGTTAAGCGGCGGGCTGGCCGGCCAGCTTCTTGGCGATCTGCTTCTTCAACAGGCGCGCGCGCTGCGACAGTTCCTTGGCGTCGGCCTTGGCCAGGAAGGCGTCGAGGCCGCCGCGATGCTCGACCGAACGCAGCGCGTTGGCCGAAATGCGCAGGCGCACATTCTGGTTCAGCGCTTCCGAAATCAGCGTCACATTGACGAGGTTCGGCAGGAAGCGGCGCTTGGTCTTGTTGTTGGCGTGGCTCACATTGTTGCCGGTCTGGACTGCCTTGGCAGTGAGTTCGCAAGTGCGGGACATGGTTCTAACCTTCAGTTCTGTCTAAGCCTGCCAAACCTTGTTCGCCCGCGCCGGGTGGCGCGCGGTTTCAGTCAGGCGGCCTTATGGAAAAGTTGGCGTTCCTTAGTTGCATTTCGCCAATGCGTCAAGCTCCGGCTTGCCCAGGACTGTGACGGGCGTTTCACATAAAGGCCGAAATTCAGCCTATAAGCGGTCGGACAGGGACATTTCAAGCCGGAGTCGCCCGCCTCCGGTTAAAAAATCAAGGACCGAGCCCGCCATGCTTCGCCCGTCACATGCCGTTGTCGCCATACTTGTCGCCGCCTTGCCGACATCAATCCTTGCCGCCGCGCCCGCAGCCACCGCACAGTCCTTCAAGGGCGAATACACGGTGTCGTTCCTCGGCCTTTCCGTGGCCAAGGCGACATTTTCCAGCCACTACGAAGGCGATAGCTATTCCATAGAGGGCACCGTCTCCAGCGCCGGTCTCGCCACCTTGTTCGACGACACGAGCGGCACGATCTCGTCAAAGGGCAAGATTCTGGGCAAGCAGATGGAGCCGCAGGTATTTCGCGCCGATTATAAGTCCGGCAAGAAGGCTTCCATGGTCGATATCCGCTTTGCCAATGGCGCGGTGACCGCCACCCAGGTCATTCCCGAGCCGAAAAAGCGCAATCCCAAAAACTGGATACCGCTGGGCAGCAACGATCTGGCATCGGTGCTCGATCCGATGGCGGCTACCGTCATCCATGCCGACAGCCTCGACCAGGTCTGTGGGCGCAAGGTGAAATTCTATGACGGCGAGATGCGCGCCGACCTGACGCTGACCTACGCCTCGAAAGGATCGATCTCGGTCAAGGGCTACAAGGGCGACACCGTTACCTGCAAGATGAGCTTCGAGCCGGTGGCAGGCTACCGCAAGGGCCGCAAGGCGCTGAATTACCTGAAGAAGAAGAGCCAGATGATGGTGACGTTTGCACCGCTCGGCCAAACCGGCATATATGCGCCGATCCACGCCACGGTCGGGACGCAGATCGGCACCTTGACTGTCAGCGCGGGGCGGTTCGAAGCTACTGAATAGACGCGCCCACCCGAATAGAATGGGGCGAGTCGCCGGAGACGGGCATGGGGCGCGCAACACTGATCGGTTTCTCGGCGGTCGCCATGTGGGCGCTGCTGGCGTTGCTCACCGATGCGTCGGGCGCCGTGCCGCCATTCTTGCTCTCGGCCATCACCTTCACCATCGGCACCGCAGTCGGGTTGGTTGCCCGGTTGTTCATGCCGGCGACCGATAAAAGCCTGAAGATCCCACGCCAGGTCTGGGTGATCGGCATTGCCGGACTGTTCGGCTACCATTTCTTCTATTTCACCGCGCTGCGCAACGCGCCGGCGGTCGAGGCAAGCCTGATCGCCTATCTGTGGCCGCTGCTGATCGTGCTGGGATCAGCGCTGATGCCGGGCGAGAAGCTGGCCTGGAACCATGTCGTCGGCGCGCTGCTCGGGCTCGCCGGGACCGTGCTGATCGTCACCAAGGGTGGCGGCCTCGCCTTCGATGCTCGCTACACCTTCGGCTATGCGATGGCGGCCGTCTGTGCGCTGCTGTGGTCGTCCTATTCGCTGCTGTCGCGGCGCTTTCCGGCGGTGCCGACCTCGATCGTCACCTGGTTCTGCGCCGCCACGGCAGCCCTGTCTCTCGTCTGCCATCTTCTGCTGGAAAAGACGGTGCTGCCCGATGGTCCCGGCCAGTGGCTGGCGGTGCTTGGTTTGGGGTTGATGCCGGTGGGCGCGGCTTTCTACGCCTGGGATATCGGCGTAAAGCGCGGCAACATCCAGGTGCTCGGCGCGGCAAGCTATGCGGCGCCACTGCTGTCGACATTGGTGCTGATCGCGGCGGGCGTTGCCGAGCCGTCGCTGCGTATCCTGGCGGCCTGCGTGCTGATCACCGGCGGCGCGGCGCTGGCGGCGAAATCGTTGTTCCTGCGCAAGGCGGCAACTGGCGGGGCAAGCGCATGACGATGCCGTTTGCCGGCGGCATCGACGCCAACGCAAATGCAACATTGATTTTTTCGCTGGTGGCGGCAGTGATCTACGCCTTCACCCTGGATATGCGGCCGACGCTGGCCCGCTCGGCGGCAAAGACGCTGGCCGTGGCCATGCTTGCGGCGCTCGCCTTCATGCAAGGTGGGCCGCTGTTGCTCGTCGCTGCGCTGGCGCTCAGCGCCGTCGGCGACGCCTTCCTGTCGCGTGACGGCGAAAAGGCCTTCCTCGGCGGGCTGGCCAGCTTCCTTGCGGCGCATGTCCTCTATGTGCCGCTCTTCCTGCGCAGCGGCGGCGGGCTGGATGTGCTCAGCGCCGAGACATGGCGCGGCGTCATCGCGCTGGCCATGGCGGCCTTCGCAGTCGTCATGCTGGCGGCACTCTGGCGCCGTGTCGGCCCCCGCCTGCGGGTGCCAATCGGCGTCTATATCGCAGCCATTCTGGCGATGGGCATCTCGGCGTTGACGCTCGACAATCCGTGGGTCATCGGCGGCGCTGTTATGTTCATGGCATCGGACGGGCTGCTTGCCGCGGAGAAATTTCTGGTTCCGGCAATAGCACCCTATCGCGCCGGCATCCGTTATGCGGTCTGGGTGCTCTACTATGCCGCCCAGTTGGCAATTACGCTCGGCTTTTTGCTACGCTAGGTTCCCAGCCCGGCTCGGCCATTTCGAACGCGGCGAAGTCGAAGCCCGGCGCCACGGTGCAGCCGACCAACGTCCATTCGCCGAGGCTGCGCGCCGATTGCCACCAGCCGGCCGGCACGACGATCTGCGGCCGCTCGCCCGCCGCAAGCTCAATGCCGAGCACCTGCTCGATCACCTGGTTAAGCATTGGACTACCTTCCTCGCACATCGACAGCGCCAGCGGCGCTCCGGCATGGAAGTGCCAGACCTCGGCCGCGTCCTTGACCCGGTGCCAGGCCGAAATCTGGTCCTGTTCAAGGAGGAAATAGATCGCCGTCGAATGGCCGCGCGCGCCACCGGCGCCGTCGCGAAAGGTCTCGGCATACCAGCCGCCTTCCGGATGCGGCTTGAGGCCAAGCATGGCGATGATTTCAGCGGCGCTGGTCATGGCTGATCCCGGAACGATGCTCAGAAATTGTCCTTGCGCTTGCGGATTTCCGCGAACACTTCGGCGTCGGAGGCCTCCTCCATGCCGAGATGCTTGCGGATCGCCGGGTCGTGCCAGCGCAGGAACGGATTGGTCGACAATTCCTCGCCGATCGTGGTCGGCAGCGTCGCCTTGTTGTCGGCGCGCAGGGTCTCGATTTTGGCGGCGCGTTCCCTGAGCGCCGAATTGGTCGGGTCGACGGTCAACGCAAAGCGGGCGTTCGAAAGCGTATACTCATGGCCGCAATAGATGACCGTGTCCGCCGGGAGTGCGGCGAGCTTCTTCAGCGACTCATACATCACCGGCGGCTTGCATTCGAACAGCCGGCCGCAGCCGAGCGCGAACAAAGTGTCGGCGGTGAACGCCACTTTCGAGGCCGGAAAATGATAGGAGACATGGCCCGCTGTGTGGCCGGGCGTGGCGATGACATCGATCCGCTCACCGCCGAGATGGACGACCGAGCCTTGCCCGACGGTCTCGTCGATGCCGGGGATCTTTTCCTTTTCCGCCTCCGGTCCGACGATGCGCAGCTTGAAGCGCTCCTTCAGCGCCAGATTGGCCTCGACATGGTCGACATGGTGGTGGGTGGTCAGGATCATCGTCGGCTTCCAGCCGGTACGCTCGATAGCGGCAATGATCGGCGCTTCTTCGGGTGCGTCGATAATGGCGGTCTCGCCGCTTTTCGGGTCATGCACCAGCACGCCGAAATTGTCGCTGCGGCACATGAACTGTTCGATTTCGACGGGCATTGGCATCTCTCCATCTGTTGGCGCAGACATAGGGCGCTTGGCCGCTGATGTCATCTAGCTTTGCAGAACGTGCCGGCTTTGTTGAACTTGGGCGGCATCGCAGCTACCGTCCCGCGCATGCATTCCGATATCGTCGATCTCCGCTCCTTCTATTCGACCACGCTCGGCCGCCTGGCTGAACGCTCGATCACCATGGCGCTGTCCTCAATATGGGCAACAGTGCCCAATGAGCGGCTGGTCGGGCTCGGCTATACCTTGCCGTGGCTGGAGCGGTTCGGCACCGATGCCGAGCGGGTGTTTGCCTTCATGCCTGCTACGCAAGGCGCCGTCGTCTGGCCGGCGAACGGGCCGACGGCTACGGCGCTGGTCTTCGACGAGGAATTGCCGCTGGTCGATTCCTGCATCGACCGCATGCTGCTCGTGCATTCGCTCGAACATGTCGAAAACCCGCGCGAGACGCTGAACGAGATCTGGCGGGTGCTGTCGCCGGCAGGGCGCGTCGTCATCGTCGTGCCCAACCGGCGCGGTGTCTGGGCGCGGTTCGAGCACACGCCGTTCGGCAATGGCCGGCCGTTCTCGCGCGGCCAGCTGACAGAATTGCTGCGCGAGGCGAATTTCACACCGGCTTCCTGGTCCGACGCGCTGTTCTTCCCGCCATCGCCGCGGCGCTTCATGATGCGGTTCCACAATGTGCTGGAGCGCGCCGGCCGGCGGTTCTGGCCGATCTTTTCCGGCGTCATCGTGGTCGAGGCGCAGAAGCGGCTCTATCAGGGCGTGCCGGTCGCGCAGCGCGCCTCGCGCCGTGTCTTCGTGCCGGTACTGTCACCGCACGGTGCGACGCGGCTTGGCCGCCGGGCGGAAGGGGTGACATCGACGACACGTCAGGTGACACCTTCGTGATCATCATGAAAACTGGTGTTGCGTGGGTTTTTCCCACCTATCTGTCGCAGATGCATTCGCGGTCCGTTTGAGCGGCGGATGCCTTCAAGTCTCTCCATCTGGTTCAGCAACGCTTCTGAACGCAAGGACCTCGTGCATGGCTGATCAACCGGACAAGTCCGCCACCGCTCAGCCGGTAACCGTCGAAGCCAGCAGCCTGCGCGATCAGGTGGCGACGATCAAACGGGCGCTGGTAGGCTCACCGGTGCGCAAGTGGCTGGTCTGGACGTCGGTCGGCATTATGGCGGTCATCGTCGCGACGTCGATCGGCCAGATTCTGCTCAACCGCTGGAACCAGCCTTTCTACGATGCGCTGGCGCGTCGCGACATGGCGGCCTTCCTGCATCAGCTGATGATCTTTGCCGTGATTGCCGGCACGCTGCTCCTGCTCAACATCGCTCAGACCTGGCTCAACCAGATGATCCGGCTGAAGCTGCGCGAGGCGCTGACGCTCGACCTGATCGACCAATGGATGCGGCCGGCGCGGGCCTTCCGGCTCGCCAATGCCGGCGCCATCGGCGTCAATCCCGACCAGCGCATGCAGCAGGATGCCGCGCATCTGTCCGATCTGTCGACGGACCTCGGCGTCGGCCTGCTGCAATCCTTCATCCTGCTGGTGTCGTTCGTCGGCGTGCTTTGGCAACTCTCGTCGGGCTTCGTCTTCCACATCAACGGCTGGTCGCTGGCGATACCGGGCTACATGGTCTGGGCCGCGTTCCTCTATGCCGGCATCGCCTCCTGGCTGAGCTGGCTGGTCGGGCGGCCGCTGATCCGCCTCAACAGCGACCGCTACACCCGCGAGGCCGAGCTGCGTTCCGGGATGGTGCGCGTCAACGAGAATGTCGACGCCATCGCGCTCTATCACGGCGAAGCCGATGCCAAGAGACGGCTCGAAATCGACCTTGGCACGGTGCTGGGCGCGATGCGAAACATCTACAAAGCGCAGATCAACCTTTCCTGGGTGACCGATACCTATGGCTGGATCACCGTGGTGGCGCCGATCCTTGTGGCATCGCCGGTCTATTTTTCAGGCGATATCAGCTTTGGCGGGTTGATGATGGCGGTCGGCGCCTTCAACCAGGTGCACTCGTCGCTGCGCTGGTTCATCAACAATATCGGCGGCATCGCCGACTGGCGCGCCACGCTGATGCGCGTTGCCGACTTCCGCATTGCGCTCGATGAAACCGATGTGTTGCACGACAAGGAAAAGCGCATCGAATTCGGCGATAACGCCAATGGCAGCCTGACCTTCGAGAAGCTCCAAGTGGCCTCGCCGGAGGGCTGCACCAAACTTTCAGACAGCCATGTCGAGATCCATCCCGGTGAGCGCGTCATGATCACCGGCGACCCGGGCGCCGGCAAGACATTGTTCTTCCGCGCCATTGCCGGCCTTTGGCCCTGGGGCAGCGGGCGGATCGGCTTGCCGGCCGGAGAAACGCCGATTTTCGTGCCGCGTGTTCCGTATTTTCCTGCCGGCACGTTACGCGAAGTGCTGCATCCGAATGGCTCGGCGCCGGCTGGCGATGCTGATTTTGGGGCGGTGCTGGCCGAGGTCGGCCTCGAGCGGCTGTCATCCTCGCTCGACCGTTCCGCACGCTGGGAGCGTGAACTCAACGATGACGAACAGCGGTCGCTGGCCTTCGCCAGGCTGGCCTTGCGGCAGCCGAAATGGGTGATCATCGACGAAGCGATGGACGCGTTCGATGGTCCTTCGCTACGAAGGGTGCTGTCCATGCTGGAGAAACGCCTGCCGGAAACCGCGATCCTCAACATCGGGCGCGGACTGCACAATGGTCATTTCTTTCCACGCGCATTGAACATCGTGAAGGATACGGGTGCTGCGCCACTGAAACCCGCCCGAGTCAGGACCGGCGCCATCGACCCGCCGCCGAAAGCGGCCGTGCGGCGAAAGAAGTAGAAGGGGCTTTATTTCGCCGCGATCGCGGCGAAGATTCACGGGTCGAAACATCCGTGGTGCGGCCATGCTCGATGCGCTCAGCCTGCTTGCCTGCCTTGCCTGCACCACGCCCGTGGCTGCCCCGGCCGTTGCCGTGGATGTCGAACTGGTGCTGGCCGTCGACATCTCACAGTCGATGGACGAGAGGGAGTTCGCGCTGCAGCGCGCTGGCTATGTCGAGGCGCTCAGGCATCCCGATTTCATCAAGGCCGTGCGCTCGGGAACCACCGGGCGCATCGCGCTTGCCTATTTCGAATGGGCGGGCGTCGTGCGCGAGGATGGCGTCATCGCCTGGCAGGTGATCGACAGCGCAGAGAGCGCCAACGCCTTCGCCGACAGAATAGAAGCGCGGCCGTTCCGCAGCTTTCGCGGCACCTCGATTTCCGGTGCGCTTGCCTTCGGCGCCGGGCTGTTCGAGGGCACGGGGTTCGATGCGCCACGCAGCGTCATCGACATTTCCGGCGACGGTCCCAACAACACCGGGCTGCCCGTCGCCACGACACGCGATGCGGCGGTGGCCAAGGGCATCGTCATCAACGGCCTGCCGATCCTGATCAGCCCGTCGCCGACCTTCAGCCATCTCGACCAGTATTATGACGACTGCGTCACCGGTGGGCCCGGCTCCTTCGTGTTGCCGATCTATGCGGCCTCGGAATTCGCCACCGCCATACGCCGCAAGCTGATCCTGGAGGTGAGCGGCATCGCCGATGCGACCGTGGTCCCGATCGATGCCGCCGCACCCATGGACTGCCTGCAGGGCGAACGCGACCGGCGGCTATATTCCGACCCATATCTGCCGGAACTCGACAAATGAGGTTTGAGGCAGTTCGGAGGGGAAAGCCGCTGCGCGGCTTGTCGGCAAACTTCAGGCCGGCCGTGCACCGTATTTGTCGCGAAATTCGGCATAGAGATCGCGGCGCCAGCGCCGGCCGCCGACATAGCCACGCAACAGCTGCGGCAGCGAATAGCCAAGCGCCTTCGACGACCGGTTGGCCATATAGCCGGAGAACGCCTGCGAAACCCTGCCCTTGAGTGCATCGGCGATGAGCTGCCGGGCGATCATGTAAGGCGGAATGTAGGGGTAGCGGTCGGCGATATAGGGGTGCTTGTCGATCAAGCTCGCATAGGCTTCGACATAGCCGTCCCGGCGACCGGAGATCGAATTCTCCGAGTTGTACTTTTTCCAGTCGATCACTTCGGACAGCTGCGCGCCGCTGCGACGGGCAAAGCGCAGCAACAATTCGCGATCCTGCATGCGCGTGACGTCACTGTCGTAGCCGCCGATGGCCAGCAGCGACTCGCGCCGGGCGGTGATTGCCGACCCGGCAATGAAGATGGTCTGCGCGACAAGGGCCCGCTCCAGCGAGTCGCGGCTCAGCAGCGCTTCGCGGTTGACGCAGTTGGTGCGGCGATTGCCCTTCAGCGACACGAAGGAACTGATCAGCACTTCGAGCGAGGGATTGTTGTCGAACTGCTCCAGCGTCCGCGCCAGGCGATCCGGCAAATAGACGTCGTCGGAATCGAGGAATGTCACCACCGGCGCCTGCGCCCGCTCGATGCCGGCATTGCGGGCGGCATTGGCGCCGCGCCATTTCGAGCCAACATAGATCAGCCGTGGATCGCGGATTTCGGCAAGTGCGGCTGCCGTACCGTCGGTCGAGCCGTCATCGACGACAATGTGTTCGAACCGGGGAAAATTCTGCGCCAGCACGCTCTCCACGGCGCGCACCACCTTGCTGCGGCGATTGTGCGTCGGTGTGATCACCGAGATCAGCGGAGCGAGGTCGGTTGCCTTGGACATGTTGCTTCGATTGTGCCCCGAAATGCCTGGAGGCCGGAGGTTTTGATGGTCGCCGTCCAAGCCTTACCCCGGGATGGCATTCGATTCGACGCTACAAAAAACCAGCGGCAATGTCATCACAAACTGTTGAGCCAGGACGCCGGTAAGCCGGCCGATTACCCCAGACGTAATCGACCGATGGCCATCATGTCTGCAGATTGCGCCAACGAAGCCGGTCGTCGGGCTTCGATCTCACAGGGAGTTCAGCCATGGCCGCCTACGCCGTCGCCCATATGCGTCAAGTCACAATGGGCCCGCAGATTGTCGAGTATCTGCAGAGGATCGACGCCACATTGGAGCCGTTCGGCGGCCGCTTCCTTGTCCACGGCGGCGACATGGACGTGGTCGAAAACGAATGGCCCGGGCATCTGATCGTCATCGAGTTTCCGGACAGGGCGCATGCGTGGGGCTGGTACGATTCATCAGCCTATCGGGAGATTCTGGTCTTGCGCACCGACAACTCCCACGCCGATGTGATCATCGCCGATGGCGTTCAGCACCCGCACAAGGCGACGGACGTGCTGGAATAGGGGCAAACTACCGCTTCAGCAAGAACACCGCTTGCTGGCCGAAGAAATTCCAGAACCACCATGGCATCGACAGGCCGATCTTCTGGCCGTTGCCGTCGAGCGCGGTGGCTTTCTCGACCGAAGCGCCGAGTTCCTCGACCAGATTGACGAAGTCGCGGATGGTGCAGAAATGGATGTTGGGCGTGTCGTACCAGGAATAGGGCAGGTCCGCGGTCACCGGCATCCGGCCCTTGACGAACAGCGACAGCCGCACCCGCCAGTGGCCGAAATTGGGGAAGGAGACGATGGCGCGGTTGCCGATTCGTAGCAGCTCGTCGAGCACCAGCTTCGGGTTGCGGGTCGCCTGCAGCGTCTGAGACAGGACGACGAAGTCAAAACCCTTGTCTGGATAGAATTCGAGGTCGGTATCGGCATCGCCCTGGATGACCGAGAGACCGCGCGCCACGCATTCATTGACGCCGCGCTGTGACAGCTCCAGCCCGCGGCCGTCGACCTGCTTGGTCTCCTGCAGGAGTTCGAGCAGCAGGCCGTCGCCGGAGCCGACATCGAGCACCCGCGACTGCGGCGGTATCAGGTTGGCCACGACTTCGAGGTCGACGCGCTGGCTGCCATTGACGCTCATGAGGCGAGCCCCCTTGCGCGGGCCGCCGAGCCGATGAAGCCCTTGATGGCGGCAAACAGTTCGGGTTCATCGAGCAGGAAGGCATCATGGCCGCGGTCGGTGTCGATCTCGACGAAGGAGACGGAGGCGCCGGCGGCGTTGAGCGCATGCACGATCGAGCGGCTCTCCTCGGTCGGGAACAGCCAGTCCGAGGTGAAGGACACCAGGCAGAAGCGGGTCTTGGTCCCGGCAAAGGCATCTGCCAACCGGCCGCCATGGTCGGCGGCGAGGTCGAAATAATCCATCGAACGGGTCATGTAGAGGTAGGAGTTGGCGTCGAAGCGGTCGACGAATGTCATGCCCTGGTGGCGCAGATAGCTTTCGATCTGGAAATCTGCGTCGAAACCGAAGGTCAGCGCTTCGCGGTCCTGCAGATTGCGGCCGAATTTCCGATGCAGGGCGGCTTCCGACAGATAGGTGATGTGGGCGGCCATGCGCGCCACGGCGAGCCCCTTTTCCGGGCGCTTGCCGTGCTCGAAATATTTGCCGCCATGCCAGTCCGGATCGGCCATGACGGCCTGCCGGCCGACCTCGTGGAAGGCGATGTTCTGCGAGGAATGGCGTGCGCCTGTGGCGATCGGCAGGGCCGAGAAGACGCGCTCGGAATAGCACGATGCCCATTCCAGCACCTGCATGCCGCCCATCGAGCCGCCGAGCACGCAAAACAGCTTTTCGATGCCGAAATGGTCGACCAGCATCAGTTGCGCCCGCACCATGTCGCGGATGGTGATGATTGGCAGGTCGAGGCCGTAGGGCTTGCCGGTGGCGGGATTGGTCGAGGCCGGACCCGTGGAGCCGAGGCAGCCGCCGATGACGTTGGAGCAAATGACGAAGAAGCGGTTGGTGTCGATGATCTTGCCGGGACCGATCAGCACTTCCCACCAGCCGGGCTTGCCGGTCACCGGATTGGTGCTGGCGACATGCTGGTCGCCGGTCAGCGCGTGGCAGACCAGGATGGCGTTGGTGCGGGCATCGTTGAGGGCGCCATATGTCTGGTAGGCGATCTGGAACGGCGACAAAAGCGTGCCGGCGTCGAGCTTCAGCGGCTTGTCAGGGCCAAAACGCAACACAGGGCTCGACGGGTTGTCGGCCTCGTTGTTGGTTTTTGTAGCGCGGAGCGCGGCCATGTGACTCTCCTTGCCCGCCGTCAGGCAATAAAAAACCGGCAGTGCGATCGCAAAGCCGGTTACGTCACGCAAACGGCCCTTTAGCGAGTTGTTTAACGTGGCTGCAAGCCGACCGGCCAAATCACCACGGAACTGTTGCGTTCTTCTAGAACTCGTGCGGCCCGGCGTCAACGGCCAGCTATTGCCCGCCTCTCGACATTCGCGGCTACGGCTTGTATTTCCGCTGCGGCCTCCGGACGGAGGCATTCTCGATGGATTTGCGACATGGACAAGACAGCGGACAAGGCACGGCCGACGCCCCGCGCGGGCATTATGGACATCGACGCCTATGTGCCGGGCAAGAGCACGGCACCGGCCGGCGTCGCCAAGGTCCATAAATTGTCGTCGAACGAGAACCCGCTCGGCCCGTCGCCGAAGGCGATCGAGGCCGCGCGCGAAGTGGCTGGCAAGCTCGATGTCTATCCCGACGGCACCGCCCGCCGGCTGCGCGAGGCGATCGCCGAGGTGCATGGCCTCAACCCGGCAAACATCATCTGCTCCAACGGTTCCGACGAGATTTTGGGCCTGCTGGCGCAGACCTATCTGGCGCCAGGCGATGAGGCGATTTTTACCGAACATGCCTTCATGGTCTACAAGATCTACATTCAGTCGGCGGGGGCCAAGCCGGTTGCTGTGAAGGAAACCGAGGAGCGCGCCGACGTCGACGCGATCCTGGCCGCGGTGACGCCGCGGACCAAAATCATCTTCCTCGCCAATCCCAACAATCCGACCGGCACCTATCTGCCGTTCCAGGAGGTCCGCCGCCTGCATTCCACGCTCCCGGGCAACGTGCTTCTGGTGCTCGACGCGGCCTATGCCGAATATGTCAGGCGCAATGACTACGAGGCCGGCATCGAGCTGGCGGGCAGCGCACAGAATGTGGTCATGACCCGCACCTTCTCCAAGCTCGGCCTTGGCGGCGCGCGCATCGGCTGGATGTATGGCCCACTGCACATCGTCGATGCCATCAACCGTATCCGCGGCCCTTTCAACGTTAACGCAACAGCGATCGAGGCCGGCATTGCCGCCATCCGCGACCGCGCCCATGTCGAGCGCAGTTCGTTGCACAACGAGACCTGGCTTACCTGGCTGAATGAAGAGCTGACGAAGCTTGGGCTCAGGGTGACGCCCAGCGTCGGCAATTTCGTCCTCATCCACTTTCCCGACGACAAGAAGCATTCGGCTGAGGCGGCGGACGACTACCTCACCCAGCGCGGCTATATATTGCGGCGCGTTACCGGCTATGGCTTTCCCAATGCGCTGCGCATGAGCGTCGGCACCGAAGAAGCCAATCGCGGCGTTATCGACGCCCTCACGACGTTCCTGAAAAGCTGAAACAATGACATCACCGATGTTTGAAAAGATCGCGCTGGTCGGCATCGGCCTGATCGGCTCGTCGCTGGCCCGCGTTATCCGCCGCGAGGGCCTGGCCCGCCATGTCGCCATCGCGACGCGCAGCCCGGCCACGCTGGCGCGGGCGAAGGAGCTCGGTCTTGGCGAGAGCTACACCACCGGCGCCAGGGAAGCGGTCCGCGACGCCGACCTGATCATCGTCTCGGTGCCTGTGGGATCGTCGGGCGAGGTGGCGCAAGAGATCGCGCCGGGGCTGAAAAAGGGCGCCATCCTCACCGATGTCGGTTCGACCAAGGCCTCCGTCATTGCGCAAATGCAGCCCTATGTACCGGACGGCGTGCACTTTATTCCGGGGCACCCGCTGGCAGGTACGGAGAAATCGGGCCCGGATGCGGGTTTCGCCGACCTGTTCGAAAACCGCTGGTGCATCTTCACGCCGCTGCCGGGAACCGATCCGGCCGCGCTGGAAAAGCTGTCGGAATTCTGGCGGCGCTGCGGCTCCAACATCGACTCGATGGACCCGCAGCATCATGACATGACGCTGGCCATCGTTTCGCATCTTCCGCACATCATTGCCTACAACATCGTCGGCACGGCCGACGATCTGGAATCGGTGACCAAGTCGGAAGTGATCAAATATTCGGCTTCCGGTTTCCGCGACTTCACCCGTCTGGCCGCCTCCGACCCGACCATGTGGCGCGACGTGTGCCTGCACAACAAGGATGCCATCCTGGAAATGCTGGCGCGCTTTTCGGAGGACCTCGCCTCGCTGCAGCGGGCGATCCGCTGGGGCGACGGCGACAAGCTGTTCGACCTGTTCACCCGCACCCGGGCCGTTCGCCGTTCGATCATCGAGGCCGGCCAGGATATCGACGTGCCGGATTTCGGCCGGCAGGCGGTCGAGCACCCGGTGAAAAGTTAAATCTGTTTCAGACGGGCCAGGTCGCCGCGACCATGGCCATTGTCTCGGCCCGGTCCGGCGCGCCCAGCCGGCCGCCGAAGCGCTGGCATTTGAGCGCGGCCGCCGCGCTGGCAAAGCGCAACGCGTGCTCGACCGACATGGCCTCAGCAAGTCCAACGGCAAAGGCGCCGTGGAAAACGTCGCCGGCGGCCAGCGTGTCGACCGCCTTGACCTTCGGCGCCGCGATGTGGCGCACGCATCCGGCGGACCGGTCATGCCACCAGCTTCCCGAGGCGCCGCCGGTCACCGCCACGAAGGCGTCTGTGCGGCTGGCGAGGTCGGCGCAGGCGGTTTCGGGA
Organism: Mesorhizobium sp. M0037; assembly: GCF_040323635.1. Taxonomy (NCBI): domain Bacteria; kingdom Pseudomonadati; phylum Pseudomonadota; class Alphaproteobacteria; order Hyphomicrobiales; family Phyllobacteriaceae; genus Mesorhizobium; species Mesorhizobium sp. M0037. Next base: position 109,287 of record NZ_JAMYVB010000013.1, read on the forward strand.
TCCAGCGCGTGGCCGCAGACAATGCGTGCAGCCGTCTCCGAAGCGACGATGTGCGACGCCAGCGGCAACAGATGCTCCAGCACCTCCAGCGGCGCCGTGTCGGCGTCGAGGATTGCCGGGCAACCGGCGTCGCGCGCGGCGGTCAAGGCAAGAGCGGCGGCGCCCGGCCAGCGCACATCGACCAGCACGGCATCGAAGCCGGAAAGATCGGCGACAGGCACCGCCTCGGGGTCGGCCTGCGCCTTTGGGTCGTAGAAGGGCACGATGATGCGCTCGCCATGAGCGTCGACCAGGATCGCGGCCAGCGCCGAGCGGGCGCCTTCGACGCGGCGGACAAAGCCGCAATCGACGCCCTCGGCCTCGATGCCGGCCAGCAATTGGTCGCCGACGGCATCGTCACCTGCACTTGCCCACAGGAACACCTCGGCGCCGAGACGGCGGGCGGCGCAGGCAGCACTTGTCGCCATGCCCGAGGCGATCTGGATGCCGTCCGAGGCGATGAACTTGCCCTGATGCGTGGGCAGGGTTTCGACGCGCAGGATGGTATCCAGCGTCAGCGCGCCAACGCTCAGCAGTTTCACCGGTCGGTTCATGCGTCGGCTTGCTCGAGCATGATCTCTCCCCAAAAGCCGTTCCCGCTCTTTGCGATCATGCTCTATCTCTTTGTTTTAACGGAATTCCGGACGGAAAACCGCTCACACTTTTCTTGGAATTGCTCTAATCGAGCGGCTTGATCTTGCCCAGCGGAATGAAGCCGAGCGAGACCTTGCCCTTCACCACCTTGAGCGGCATCGACGGTTCGTTGCCGAGCAGCGCCAGACCGGAAAAGCCTTGCTCGATCTGGCTCTTCTGCTCGGGGATTGCGGTGGCGAGGATTGCCGCCACGGCTTTGGGATCCTGCAGCTTGATCGTCAGGTCGGCATTGACCAGGCCGTTGGCGTCGACCGACACCGGGCCGGAGACGGTGATGCGCGCGGTTCCCGACGACAGATCGAGCTTGTGGATGTCGGCCGCCTGGCCGCGCAGGCTCCTGGCCTGCGTCTTCATCAGCGCGACGCCGTTCTTCAGCGTCGCGTCGCCGCTGCCGTCGAGCGGCGGCAGCACGCGCCCGCCGATCGCGTCGGCGTCGATCTCAAGATCGGTGAAGCTGCCGACGTAGCCGATGTCCTGGCCGTCGGGCCGCAACTCGCCCGCCGCGGTTCCGGCGCTGAACAGTGAAACCGGATCAGTGTCGTCGGCCGGATCCGTCTGGCCGGACAAGCTCTCCGCCTGCAGCGAAATGCTCCGGGGCAGGGGCCAGGAGAGCTTGGCATTGGCCTGCAGATTGTCCCAGTCGATCCATAGCGGCGCCATCCCCGGCACCGAGGTGCGCAGCGGCCCACGCAACTCGGCGGCAGGCGACAAAGGCCGGATGAGCTCTGCAACGAAGTTGAAGCTGCCTGCCGAGGCGGCAACGTTCCTGGCGTCGTCCTCGTAAGCCAGATTGTCACAGGAGATGGCAAAACTCAGGGGGTAGCCGCTGACGGTGAGGTTGGCGCAGCCGGCCTCGATGCCTTTGTCCTTGAGCGAGGCCACCGCCTTGTCGGCTTCGCTGCTGACGCGACCGGCGACATAGAACCAGACCGCGCTGTAGACGCCGAACAACATAACGACCAAGGCAGCGAGCCACATCAGCCGGCGGCGAAACTTCGACGGACGCTCGTCACTTGACGTCATGCTGCGGCTTTCATTAACGCGGGCGTGTTGCGGGTGGACTGTGGCTTACGCAACAAGCAAAAAGAACAGAAGAGCACCGATTCCGATGCGGCGGCGTCACTCTCGTGCAATCAGGCTTGGCGATATGGGCGATTTTTGGGTTTTTGGCTACGGCTCGCTGATCTGGCGACCGGGATTCGCCCATGTCGAGACACGGCGCGCGCGGCTTTACGGCTACCGCCGGTCGCTGTGCGTCTATTCCTTCGTGCATCGCGGCACGCGCCAGCGGCCGGGCCTGGTGCTAGGCCTCGACCGTGGCGGCTCCTGCATCGGGCTGGCCTTTCGCGTGCCCGGCGAGCTGCGCGATGAGGTGCTGACCTATCTGCGCGAGCGCGAATTGGTGACCAGCGTCTACCTCGAGCGTGTGCTCGATATCAGCCTCGACGGGAATGGGGCGGCCGCGGGAGAGAGAGTGAAAGCGGTCGCCTATATCGTCGACCGCCAGCATGAGCAGTATGCCGGCGGGCTCGACCCCGCGCATGCGGCAGGTGTTATCCGTGGCGCCGTCGGCCAGTCCGGAAACAACGAGGACTATGTGCTCAACACGCTGCAGCATCTCGCGGCGCTGGGTATCAGCGACCACTGGCTGGAAGAGGTGGCGAAGCGGATCGCCTCGTGAGCCAGTAGACCACGGCGAGCCTGCAGGCGAAGCGCTCGCGCCTTTGTGAAGCGCTGGCCCGCTGGAAAAATTGGCTGAGGCCTTTGACCTCGGCGCGGCGAGACCTAGCTTAGCTGCGGCCCGAAGCATTCGGGTCGCCCGCCGCCAGCCCACGGAGCCCCGTCTTGCAAAAACGCCGTCTCGGTCAAACCGACCTTTCCATCGCGCCGCTGGTCCTGGGCGGCAATGTCTTCGGCTGGACCGCGGACGAGAAGACCTCCTTCGACCTGCTCGACCGGTTCGGCGGCGCCGGCCTCAACGCTATCGATACGGCCGATGCCTATTCGCGCTGGGTGCCCGGCCACGCGGGCGGCGAGTCCGAGACCATCATCGGCAAATGGATGAAAAGCCGCGGCAACCGTGACAAGATCATCGTCATCACCAAAGTCGGCTCGGATATGGGACAAGGCAAGAAGGATCTGTCCGCTGCCCATATCGAAAGGGCAGTCGAGGCGTCGCTCAAGCGACTGCAGACCGACGTGATCGACCTTTATCTCTCGCATTGGCCGGACCCGACAACCCCTTATGAGGAGACGCTCGGCGCCTACCAGAAGCTGCTCGCTGCCGGCAAGGTCCGCCATATCGGCGCCTCGAATCTTGACGCCGGCCAGCTGCGCGCCGCGCTCGATGTTGCCAGCCTGCGCGGGCTGCCGCGCTACAGCGTGCTGCAGCCGGAATACAATCTCTACGACCGCTCATCCTTCGACGGGCCGCTGCATGATGTGTGCGTGGCCGAGGATATCGGCGTCATCACCTATTTCAGTCTCGCCAAGGGGTTTTTGAGCGGCAAATACCGTAGCGAGGCCGATCTCGGCAAAAGTGAACGCGGCGGCGGCGTGAAGGCTTATCTCAATGCGCGCGGCATGCGCATTCTGGCCGCACTCGACACTGTGGCGGCGCGCCATTCGGCCAAGCAGGCGGAAGTAGCACTCGCCTGGGTGATGGCGCAGCCCGGCATCACTGCGCCGATCGCCAGCGCCACGACGCTGGACCAGGTCGACAGCCTGGTGCGCGCCGCATCGCTGAAGCTCAGCGCGGAGGATCTCGTGGCGCTGGACAAGGCCAGCGCCTAGCCGCGCAGGTTCGGCACGATCGTTCAAGACGACGGCTGTCCGCCTTGCCACACTGTTCTCCATTATTGTGGAGAAGAGGCAGCATGGCCGCAGACATTCTTTCGCAGGCGCAGCCCTGGCAGCAATTGCTGGCGCTGGTGCTGGCGGCAACCGTTGTCATGGGCAGTCCTGGCCCGGCGACGATCAGCGTCACGGCGATAGGGGCCGCCTTCGGCCTGCGCAATTCGCTTCACTACACATCGGGGATCATTTTAGGCACGGTCGCGGTGCTGCTGGTCGTGGCCACCGGCATCAAGGCTATCCTCACCTCGATGCCGGGCGTAGCGCCAGTGCTGGCGGTCGCTTCCGCCGCCTATATTCTCTACCTCGCCTACAGAATAGCGACAGCGCCGCCGCTGGCCGCGCGTGACAGCAGCGCGGTTCTGCCGACCTTCCTCGGCGGCTTCCTGCTCGCCGTTGCCAACCCGAAAGCCTATGTGGCGATTGCTGCGGTCCTTGCTGGCTCCGCGACCGCAGCCGGCGCCGATGCTCTCGGCATCCCGGCCAGGCTGGCGGTTCTCACCCTGATGATCGTAGCCATCCATGTGCTGTGGCTGCTGGCCGGCGCGGCCTTCGCCCGCACCCTGCGCCAGCCGCTGACGTCGCGGATCATCAATCTGGCCTTCGCGGCGACGCTGGTGCTGACCACGGCGCTGGCGGCGTGGCCTTGAGCCGGCCCGCAGAAGAGATCAAGCTTTGGTCTTTTTTGTTTTGGCGCGATTCATGACGGAAAAAACCGCTCACACTTTTCCTGGAATTGCTTTGGCGGCCGCGGCGAGTTCGGCCAGCCGCTTGACCGCCGTCGGCGGCATTTGCGGCGGGTTAGGAGCCTGCGATGCCTCGATCAGCAGCTGGTCGCAGGCGGCTTCCGTATCGCCGATCAGCCGGTCCATGAATTCGTCCTTGCCGAGCCCGGGCGGAATCGGCGGCAGGAAGCGGGCCTTGATGGTGCCGGGAAAGCGCAAGAATTTGCGGCGAGGCCAATAGAGGCCGGCGACATGGGCGACCGGTACCACCGGGACGCCAAGCTGCGTATAGAGCTCGACAATGCCGTATTTGTAAGCCGGCTCGTCGCCTGGCGCTCGGCGCGTGCCTTCGGGGTAGATAATCAGCTGGCGCGGATCGCGCCCCATCTCCTGCTTTGTCGATGCAACGACCTGCTTCAACGCCTTGGAGCGGCTGCCGCGGTGAACCGGGATCATCCGCATCTTCAGGATGTACCAGCCGAAGAAGGGGATCCAGGTCAGCTCTCGCTTCAGGATATAAAGCGGATCGTGGAGGAAGGGAAAGAAAGCGATCGCGTCCCAAAACGACTGGTGTTTCGGCGCCAGGATGAAAGAGCCCTCCGGCAGGTTCTCGACGCCGGTGATGTCGCTCCTGGTGCCGGCGATCTTGTCGTAGAGCCACAGGCTGGTGCGCGACCAGAATTTCGGCACGAACCAGGCGCGATGGCGTGGCGAGAGGAAGTAGTAAGGGGTCCAGAGGACCATCTGGACGATCAGATTGACATAGAAGACGAAGTTGAACGCCAGCGAGCGGATATAGAGCATGCGGGGAAGGGCCCGTTGAGGAGGTGTGCGTTGGTTACACCAAGCGCGGGCAAAAAGGAAACGCCGCAATGGCCTGACATAGGCCGGCTCGCCACTGACTCAGGCCAGTCTCAACTCACCACGTCGCCTGCAATAGCCGCTGCTTCAGCGGCGGAGCGGCGAAATCGAGGAACGCCCTTAGTTTCACCGCCAGCAGGCCTTGGCTGGCATGGACGAGGCTCACCGGCCACGGCTGCGGCTCGAAGGGTCGCAAGACCGGGACGAGCACGCCGGAACGTACTGCGTCCGCGATCTGGTAGGAGAGCACCCGCGTCATCCCGGCGCCTGCAATCGCGGCATCGATTGCAGCTTCCGCCGTGTTGACGCGCAGCCGTGAGTGGATCGGCACGATCAGTTCGCCCTTGTCGCCGGCAAAGCTCCAGCTGGCGAGCGCTGCAGGCCCTTCGAAACTGATGCATTCATGCGCGGCCAGATCGTCCGGCGTCCGCGGCATGCCATGCGCGGCGATATAGGCGGGGCTGGCGCACACGACGCGACGGATCGCGCCGACGCGGATGGCAATGAGGCTCGAAGGCGCAAGCTCGCCGATGCGGATGGCAAGGTCGAGATGTTCCTCCGCCAGTTGGGTTATCCGGTCAGCCAGCGTCAGGCGAATGTTGACTTGAGGATAAGCCGCCAGGAATTCGGTGACGACAGGCAGCACGTGCAGGCGACCAAAGACGACCGGCGCGGTGATGAACAGGTCGCCGGTCGGCGTGCTGTATTCGCCGGCAGCGGTGCGTTCGGCTTCGCCGACCTCGCCGAGGATGCGGCGGCAGGCGGCGAGATAGGCCTGGCCGGCATCGGTCAGCGTGAGCTGACGGGTCGAACGGTTCAGCAGGCGCGCCTGAAGGTGCTTTTCGAGGTCGGAAACCTTGCGGCTGACCGTTGCCAGTGGAATGCCGAAATGGCGGCCGGCAGCGGAAAGGCTGCCCGCTTCCACCGCGGCGACGAACAGCGACATGGCTTCGAGACGATCCATACTTTCTTCCGGAAATTGGAAGGATAGCTTGCAACTATGCCATCTACATCCAAAACATGGAAGGATCTACCTCTTCGCGTACAATGGCCGTGTTTCGGCCTCGCGGAGGCTTCCCTGAATGCTCATACTTTCACCAGCGATGTCGCCTTCACGCCGACGGTCAAGGCGATCCAGACCCGCAAAGGTTCGCGCAAGGGCTATGCCAGCGCCGAGGAGCGCGGCGGATGGCGCGCCCATATGACGCCCGACCTCGCCGACTTCATCGCGGCGCAGACCAGCGTCTTCCTGTCGACGGCAAATGGCGAGGGTCAGCCCTACATCCAGCATCGAGGCGGGCCAGCCGGCTTCCTCAAGGTGCTGGACGAGAAGACCATCGGCTTTGCCGATTTCTCCGGGAACAGGCAGTTCATCACGCAGGGGAATCTCGCCGACAACAACCAGGCATTCCTGTTCCTGATCGACTATGCGCATCGCCGGCGCGTCAAGATCTGGGGCACGGCGCGCGTCGTCGAGGACGATGCCGAGCTTCTGGCAAGGCTGATGCCGCAGGACTACAAGGCGCGCCCCGAGCAGGTCATCCTGTTCACCGTCTCGGCCTGGGATGCCAATTGCCCGCAACACATTCCGCAGCGATTCGAGGCCGCCGATGTCGCGGCCGCACTCGCCGAACGCGACAAGCGGATTGAAAGCCTCGAACAGGAGATTGCGCGGTTGCGTGGCGCGGAAGACGGCACGGCCAAGGGGTAATCGAGCGCCGTCAGAGTCGTCTGTTTGGACGCAATTCCCAAGGGAAAGCGTACGTGCTTTTCCCGGGAAAACCGCTACACACTTTTCCTGGAATTGCTTTAGTCCTTGGCGGTCGAAACCTCGGCCAGTGCGACGCTGTCGGCAGTCTGGCGGACCGGGACGACGCCGCGCGCAAGCGCCAGCAGGTATTTGCTGTATTCGGTCAGAAGCACGCGTAGCGCTTCCGGCTTGGTCAGCCAGTCGCCATTGTCCAGATTGGTGTTGACCACCGGATAGGGTTCAAGCCTGGCGCCATGCAGCAGGCGGCCCATCTCGAGCAGGCTGCGCGGCATGTGGTAATTGTTGGTGACGAGGATGACGCTGCCATAGGCGTGGCTCTCCACCCATTTAGCGCTTTCCTCGGCATTGCCGATCGTGTCGAGCGCGGCGCGGTCGATGTCGACACAGCAGGAAAACAGCGCCTTGTCGCCGCCGGTAGCAGCCTGCAATTGGCGGCGGCTGGCAGAGGGATGCACGCCTGAGATCAGCAGCCGCTCGCCCTTGCCGGAGGCAAGCAGATCGAGTGCTGCGTCGAGGCGGGCCTGACCGCCGGTCAAGACGATGATCGCATCGGCCTTGGCCGGGTTGGTCGGGGTCGTCATGTGGCTGACCTTGCTGGCGAACCAGCCGAAGCCACCGGCAAACAGGGCCACCAGCAGCAGTAGACAGAGGGAGGCGAGACGCAGGGCGGTGCGCAAACGGCCCAGCCCGGTGCGCATACGCGAACGCACCACTGGCATCTGTCCAGCCGTTCCGGTCGACTCCCGCGCGTTCATCATCCTATGGTTAATCCTGAAATGCCTTTTTGGTAAGGAAAAAAGCGCACATTGCGTTACGTCGGTTTTCGATCCGTGATCGTCCCTTCCATTCCTGTCCTTGCCCCCGAACTGTTTTCGCTTCTGCCCTCACAGTTCACCCCGCATCCGGCTGGCGGACATCGATGTCGCTGAGATAGGCGACGACGGTGGCGTGCGAGGTCGCCGCCGTCAGTCCGCCGATCACCAGCACCATCAGGCCGACGCCGAGATAGCCTGCCGATCCGATGGCGAAATTGCCGAACAAAGCGGTGGCCTGGTCGGCCTGCGGCGTTGCCATGTTGCGCGACGACCACCAGGAAAAGACGATGAAAACCAGGATCGCGGCTGCGCCGCCGGCGGCCGCGCCCTTCATGCCGGTGACCAGGAAATGCCAGCGGAATTCGCGCGCGATGAAGCGCGCCTCGGCGCCGACGAAATGCAGCACTTCGATGATATGGCCGTTACCCGCCATAGCGCCGCGCGTCGCAAACACTACGGTCAGCACCGTCGCCGACAGCATCAGGACCAGCACGGCGATGCCGATGGTGACCGTGGTGCGGGCCATGGCGACCAGCCGGTCGACCCATGTACGATGATCGTCGAGCGAAGCACTCGGCAGCTTGGGCGTGAGCGCCGCACGGATGGCGCTGAAGTCGGGCGGGCTGGTCTCGTCGATGGTGACGATGATCAGGCGCGGCACCGGCAATTCGTCGATATTCAGGCCCGAGCCCAGCCATGGCTCCAAAAGGCGCGCGGTGGCGTCGCGATCGATGATCCGGGTTTCCTTCACGCCGGGGAATTCGCCGACGATCTGCGAGGCCTGGGCAAGGGCTGCCTCCATGTCGAGGCCGTCGACCGGCTTGATCTGAATCGTGGCCTCGCGCGAGATCTGGTTTTCCCAGACCGAGGCAGTGTCGCGCACCAGCGTGACGGCGCCGAAAGTCAGGCAGGACAGGAAGGTCATGATGGCGATGACCAGCACCAAGGCGCGGCCGGCAATATTCTGCGCCGGCACGATCGGCGCCATGCGGCGCTGGACGCGCTGCGTCGTCGTTGCGGGCTCGGCGGCGTCTTCATGCAGCTGTTCGGCCGATAGCTCAGTCATAAATATCCAGCCTTCCGCCGGCCAGGATCATGCGGCGCGCGTCGACCTGCTCCATCAGGCCGAGATCGTGAGTGGCGATCACCACCGCGGTGCCGAGCCGGTTGAGCTCAATGAACAGCCTGAGCAACCGGCGCGCCAGCGGCGGGTCGACATTGCCGGTCGGCTCGTCGGCAAGCAGGATTTCGGGCTGTTCGATCAAGGCCCGAGCGATTGCCGCGCGCTGCTTTTCGCCGCCCGAAAGGACCGGCGGCAGCACATGCATGCGCTCGCCCAGGCCGACCCATTTCAAAAGTTCGGTGACGTCGGTGCGGTAGCTCGCTTCCTCGCGGCCGCGCACGCGCAGCGGCAGAGCGACATTCTCATAGGTGGTCATGTGGTCGAGCAGGCGGAAATCCTGGAACACCACGCCGATGCGGCGCCTGAGATGCGGCAGTTCAGCGCGCGAGATGCGCGAGCGGTCCTTGCCGAAGATGGTGATCAGCCCGCGTGTCGGCTTCAGCGACATGAACAGAAGGCGCAGCAGCGTCGTCTTGCCGGCGCCCGAGGGCCCGCTCAGGAACTGGAAGGAGCTCTCCGGAATGTGCAGGGAGATGTCGCGGAGGATTTCCGGACCCATGCCATAGCGAAGGCCGACATTTTCGAAGCGGATCACGTGCGACGACCTGAGGGCGGCGGCGTGCCAGCCCTTTCTGTCCAACGACCATCGGCCGCCATGGTTAACCGTCGGTTAATTTTCGCTGTTTTTGAGTGCGTCACAAGGGTTCCGGTGGGGAAGCGTTAACCATTTCCATTTACGCAAAAGAAACGAAGAGGCAACAGCGGGGCCATGATGGCTGAGCAACGAACCGCGCGCCCGGTTTCCGGCGAAATCATGACCGGGACAAGTGTCGCACCGGAATCGCGTCCTGTGGCGACCGACATCGTCGACGCGGATTATGAGGTGCTGCCGCAGCTGATCCCACTGATAGAAGCCATGCCGACGCCGGCGCGCGACATCGCGACCCCGTCGATGGAAGGCATGGAGATGCTGCGCAAATCAGATGCGTCAGCCGGGCGGCCGGCATCGCGTGGCGGGCCGATCTTCTGGATTGCCGGCATCGGTGCGGCGCTTGCCGCCTTCTGGGTCTCGGGTGGCCATGCGCTGGTGCGCCAGACGCCGTTCTGGTCAGTCGAACAGCCGGAGGGCGCCGTACTCAGCATTGCCGGCGTCACGTCGCGTGTCGACGCCTCAGGACCCGCCCCGGTGCTGTTCGTGGATGGCGAGGCCGTCAATGACGGTTTGAAGGCGGGACAATTGCCGCCGCTGGAGATACGTGTCACCGGCAATGACAGCCGCATCACCCGTTATACTCTGGGGACATCCAACCGTTCTCTGGCGCCCGGCGAAAGATTCGGCTTTTCCAGCCGCCTCGATGTGCCTAGAAACGGCGTCAAGGCCGTGGCGGTCACCTTCGCCGGCTAGTCGGTTCTCTGGAAAGGTTGTTGATGCCAGTTGTGCGCGGCAAGGACATCGAGGTCCTGTTTTCGGCGTCCGCGATCGCGCGGCGCAATCTCGAACTCGCCAAGGAGATCGCCGAGCACGACTATCACGACCTGCTGGTGATTTCGGTGCTGAAGGGCTCGTTCATCTTCGCCGCCGATTTGATCCGCGCCATGCACGATGTCGGGCTGTCGCCCGAGGTCGAGTTCATCTTCATTTCCAGCTATGGCGCCGGCACCACCAGCGGCGAGGTGAGGGTGCTGCGCGACATCGACAATGAGGTCGCCGGGCGCGACGTGCTGCTGATCGACGATATCCTGGAGTCGGGCAAGACGCTCTCCTTCACCCGCAACCTGATGCTGTCGCGCGGCGCCAAAAGCTGCGCCATCGCGGTGCTGTTGGACAAGCGCATGCGCCGCCAGACCGAGCTGAACGCCGACTATGTCGGCTTCGACTGTCCCGATTACTTCGTCGTCGGCTACGGCATGGACGTCGCTCACGCTTTTCGCGAACTGCCGTTTGTCGGTGTCGTCAAAGGCGATGCCTGAGAAAAGGCCCCCGACGCTTCAAATTTTCAGAAAAAGTCAACTTTTGCCCGCCAAATTCCGGCCCATGGCAAAGCTTCTGATCGTCGAGGACGATGAGTCCGTCCGCACCCTCGCCGCCCGCGCGCTCGAACGCGCCGGGCACTCGATCGATATCGCCGCCGACGGCGCGCAGGGGCTGGCGATGGTCAGTGCTGCAGGCGGCGGTTACGACCTCGTCGTCTCCGATATCCGCATGCCGGAAATGGACGGCATCGAGATGGCGATCGCCGCAGCCAGGCTTTTCCCTGACATGAAGATCCTGCTGATGACCGGCTATGCCGACCAGCGCGAGCGCGCCGAGGAATTGAACGGCGTCATTATCGACGTCGTGCAAAAGCCTTTCACGCTGGCCGAAATCCGCTCGCGGGTCGACCAGGCGCTCGCCTGCTTCGCCTGACACGCTTCAGGCGACATCCTGAGACGCGGCGAGGACAGGCGCAGCGCTCCGGCGCCGTTCGGTGTTGAGCGCCAGCAGACCGGCGCCGATGATCAGCGCCGCACCGATGGCAGTGGTCGAGCGCGGCACCTCGTCGAAGAACAGGAAGCCCCACAGTGGCGACCAGATGATGCCGGTGTATTCGAAGGTGGCGACGCGGTTGGCGGGCGCCAGCCTGTAGGCCTGCGACAGCAGAATCATGCCGGCCGAAGCGACGAAGCCGCAGGCCGCCATCTTGAGGAAATCCGGGGTCGTCGGCCAGACCCACGGCCGCACCAGGAATTCGAGGCTGGGGTGGACAGCATGGGTTATGCCGGCAAGCCAGAATGTGCCGGCAACCGCAGCGGCGCCGACCAGATAGGCGCCGTTCTGGTAGAAGGCCATGACGGTGGAGGATTCGGTGTCGCCGATCTTGCGCGCCATCAGCTGTGAAAAGCCGTAGAGCAAAGCCGAGCCCAACGAAAGCAGCGCCGCCCAGTCGAACAGGCCGGCGCCCGGGCGCAGCATCACGACCACGCCCAGCATGCCGATCAGCACGGTGGCGAGAGCCTGCCAGGATACCCGCTCGCCGAGATAGGGCCCGGCTATCGCCATGATGAACAGGGGCGCCATGAAATAGAGCGCCACCGCGTCGGCGAGCGGCAAGGCAGCGATCGCCAGATAGTAGACCGTATAGGAGGAGAACTGGATGAAGGCGCGTATCGTCAGCAGGCCGAACCGCTTCGAGGCGATGGCCCGCAGGCCGACGTCGGCGCGAACGAGAAAGATCAGGATCGGCAAAGCGACGATCGAGCGGATCCACATCACCTCGGTCACGGGATAGCCGGCCGACACCGCCTTGACCAGCGGGTCCTGGAGCGAGAACACCAGCACGCCAAGGCACAGGCTGATGATGCCGAGAACGATCCGGTTGCGCATGTTGTTCTGCCGGCCCTTGCCATAACTGCCCGCAGCCGCCCGGCCATGGGGTAAAAAGAACCCGCCACCGTTTCGGGCAGCGGGTATGAGTGAGGACTCTTTGATTGGTCCGCAGCCGATTTCGCGGCGGCATATCCAATGGGCGAGCGGACTATGCTGCGGCGTTTGACATGTTGCAAACGAATTGGAATGATACCAGCGATCAAATTTGCTTATGACGGATTCGATGCGGCCACCCCTCGACAGCGATCTCCTGCGCACCTTCGTTGCCATTGCCGAAGCGGGCAATTTCACCCGGGCGGCGGAGCAGGCCGGGCGCACCCAGTCGGCGGTGTCGATGCAGATGAAGAAGCTCGAGGAGCTGGTCGGCGACAGCCTGTTCGAACGCGGCTCGCGCGGCGTGGCGCTGACGCGCCGTGGCGGCGAGCTGATCGTCAATGCCCGCCGCATCGTCTCTCTGCTCGACGAGACGGCGGCATCGATGGCGGCGGCACCGCTTGGCGGGCCTGTGCGCATCGGCATTCCCGAGGAATATGGTCACGCCATCCTGTCGCGCGCGCTCGGCGCCTTCTCGAAGCGTCACACCAAGGTCGAGGTCACCGTGCGCTATGCACATTCGGGCGCCCAGCTGGCAGCGTTGGCGGCCGGTGAACTCGACCTCGCCGTGGTGTTCGAATGGCAGGATCCTTCCGGCGGCGAGGTGCTGATGCACGATCCGACCGTGTGGGTGACATCGAGCCTGCATCACATGCATGAGGAGCGGCCGGTGCCGATCGCGCTCTACAACCGGGCCGGCTGGTGCAAGGACTTCGCCATCAAATCGCTGGAGCAGCGTGGGCTGGCCTACCGTGTCGCCTATACCAGCGACACCACCGGCGGCCTGAAGCTCGCCGTCACCTCTGGCCTGGCGATCGCGCCGATCTCGCACAGCAATATTCCGGATGGCTGTCGTGAACTCACCGCCGCTGACGGGTTCGGTCATATCGATTCCTCGAATGTGGTGATGCACCGCAGCCCAAATGCCTCAGGCGAGGCTATCGACGGCATGCAGGAGGCGATCCGCGAGGCGTTCGTCAACCGGCCGGCTTAGTCTGTTGCATCCTCGTAGAAATGCAGGCGATTGCCGAAGGGGTCGCCGACCGACACTTCACGGGTCTGCCACGACGTGGTTTCGAGGCCCGGCCGGGCGTAGCGGTATCTCTTGCCGATCAGTTCGCGGTGCAATGCCGCGATGTCCTCGACCTTGATGCGCATGGCTATACCCGGCGCGCCGTCGCCATGATGTTCGCTCAGATGCAGGACACAGCCGTCGCGGATTACACCCATATAGAGCGGCGCATTGTCGTCGAAGCGGTGCTCGAACTCGACCTTGAAGCCGAGAAAGTCGACATAGAATTCGCGTGCCTTGGCGATGTCGAAGATGCGCAGGATGGGCGTGACGGCACCGAGTTTCGGCATGGCGCTGATACCATTCAGTTCGACGGATGTTGCCTTGGAGGCTACTTCAGCTCCAGCAGCCGCTCGAGGTAGCTGCGCTCGATGTCGGGGCTGAGCGCGTTGCCGAGCCGCTTGCGAATCGCCTCGAGAATCTGGCGGGCGCGCTGCACGTCGATCTCGTCGGGCACCTTCACCGAATCGCCGAAATCGGGTCCGCGGCTGGCGCGTGGTCGGCCCAGCGGATCGCGGCCGGCGTCCTGTTGGCGGCCGCCTTCCTGGCTGCCGCCCTGGTCGCCCTGCATCGCCTGCAGCTGCTTCATCATCTCCTTGGCGCCCTTGCGCAGCGCTTCCAGCGCGCGACCCTGGTGGCCGACTGCCTGGTCGCCTTCGCCTTCGCCAAGCGACTTTTCGGCATTGCCCATGGATTTGCCAGCGTCGCCAAACCCCTCATTGGGTTGCATGCCCATGCCTTCCAGGCCCTTCTTCAGCTTGTCGAGTTCGCTCTGCAACTGGCCCTGGCCTTCCTGCAGCTGCTTCATCGCATCGGCGAATTCCTGCGGTGTCATCGACTTCGGCCGGGCGAGAGGATCGCGATCCTTGCCGACGCCCGGCTGGTCCGGGTCGTCGCCATTGCCTTCGCCGGGCTGCTGATTATCTCCGCGCTGCATCTGGTCCATGCGGTAGGTGTCGTTCATCATCTCCTGCTGGCGGCGCATGATCTCGCCCAGCTTGTCCATCTGCTGGCGCATCTCGCTGTCCTGCTCGCCGCCCTGCTGCTGACGGCCGGCCTGCAGGTTGTTCATCATGTTTTCCAGCTGCGACAGCAGCTCCTGCGCCTTGTCGCGGTCGCCCGACTTCGCCAGGTTCTCGATCTGGTCCATCATGCGGTCGATATCACTCTGACGCAGCTCGCGACCATTCTGCTGCATCTGCGGCGCGTTCGGGTTCTGCTTGGCGCGCTCGGCGAATTCCTGCAGGAATTCGTTCATCGCCTCGCGCAGTTCCTTCATCGCCTTTTCGATCTCTTCGTCGCTGGCGCCGCGCTTGATGGCGTCCTGCAGCGCCTGCTGGGCCTGGCGGAGCCGCTTTTCGGCGGACGAGAGATTGCCTTCCTCGATGCCGAGCGCGATTTCCCAGAGATAGGCAACCTCGTTGCGCAACTGATCGTCGCTGTCCGACATCTTCAGCCGGCTGCGGGCGCTCATGATGGCGAGGTAATGCGACATGTTGTCGAACGTGTCCTCGGGCCGCAGCGTGATGGCGTCCATCAGGTCGAGCACGCGCGGCTTGGCATTGGCGTCGAGCGCCAGCAGGCGGCGCTGCTCGACCACCGCCCGCGCCAGCGGGTTGGCGAAGGGCCGCTCCGGCATCACAATAGTCTTGGTTTCGCTGGTCGCGGTGTGTCCGGCATCGTCGGTGGCCACAAGCGACAGCTTGATGCTGGCGCCGGCCCAGACATGCTCGGTGAGGTCCTTGGTGGTCTTGGCGGCGTTCGCCTTGCCGCCGCGGCGCGGCAGCGCCAGCGGCAGGTCAGGCGGACCGTAGAGCGGATGCGCATCGGGCGCCGCCGGATCGGCCAGCGCGAAAACCGCCTTGGCGGTGGCCGCGCCATAGTCGTCGTCGATCTGGTAGTTGAGCTCGAAGGCGCCGTTGACGGCGCGCTTGGGCTCGCCGACGAAGCGGATCGTCGGCGGCTTGTCGGGGATCACCGCGAAGGCCCAGCGACCGAGATCGGCTTCGCCCGACTTCAGCGTCAGCGTGCCGTCGGCGGTCAGCTTGCCGGTGAACTGGCGCAGCTTGGGGGTCGCGGGGTTGACCGCCGCTGCCTTGACGGCCGCCACCTGTGGTCCCGACGGGTCGATGGCGCGAGCATTGCCGCCCTTGTCGGCAAAGCTTAGCGTTTCCTCGCCGGAGCCGCCGGTCACGCGCAGCGAGACGTCGCTGCCTTGCGGCACGGTGAAGGTGGCAACCGCCTGCTTGGCGTTGCCATCGATGACTGGCGCGGTCAAGAAGATGGGCGGCTTGCCGGTATAGGCCGGCGGGGTCACCCAGGCATCGATGCGCGGCGGTACGATGTCGCGCGCCGCATGGGCACTGAAACCATCGGACAGCCTGCCGCCGGACGGTCCGAAGGAGAAGGCAAAAGCGGTGACCAACAGCAGCGCCGCCACGGCACGCAATGCCCACGGATCGCGCTCCGGCACGCGCGTACGCGGCAGGTCGGCGCCAAGGCTGCCGAGCTTGTCGGCCATGCGCTTTTGGTGTTCGCGCCACAACGCCTGGGAAAAGATGCTTTCCTTGCCGCTGGGACGGTCGGTCTGCACCAGCACCGGGCTGTGCTGCAGCTGGTTGGCGGCCTCGATACGGCGGTCGATTTCAGCGGCGGATGGAAGCTTGAAGAAACGCAGCGGATAGAGCGCCGCCAGCGTGGCAATACCGAACGCCGTGACCAGGATAACGCGCGCAATGTCAGGCAGCCGGGGGAAAAGGCCGAGCCAGGAGAGGCTGAGAAACAGGCTGGCGATGATGAGCAGCGGCAGAAGCAGCGGCCAGCCGCGCTCGACCGTCATCGAGACCCGTGTCGCCAGCCGGCTCAGGGCAAGCCGCCCGGCCAGGCTGCGATCGCCACTGGAAATGGGGCGTTCCGTCATCGGCCCTTCCTGCCCGGGCGGGATGGCCCGGACTCAACAAGCAGAAGTTTACCAGCAAACACGGCAAAGGCGAGGCGGTTCCGGAAAACTTGAAAAGCTTTGACGGGTTTGCGTCCCACTTCAGTCGAAGCAAGGTTTAGAATTTCGCCGGATCGGTATTCGAGCCGCAGACAAGGACGGCGATCCGCTCGCCCGGCGCCGGCGTGTAGCGGCCGGACAGCAGCGCTGCGAAGGCCGCTGCGCCGCCCGGCTCGGCGATGATCCGCACCCGCTCCCACAGCGCCTTCTGCGCGGCAATGATGGCGTCGTCGGTGACCAGAATGGAGCGCTCGACAAAAGCCTCGGCGATCGGGAACATCATCTCGCCGACGCGTTTGGGCGCCAGCGAATCGGCGGCAACGCCTTCGGCGGGCGCATCGACGGGGTGGCCGGCTTCGAAGGCGTGATGCAGCGTCGGCGCGCCTTCGGGCTCGATGGCGATGATCCTGATGCCGCCGGCAAACCAGGCGGCGATGCCGCCGATCAGGCCGCCGCCGCCGACAGCGACCAGCAGCGTGTCGATGTCGGGCAGATCGTTTTCGATTTCGAGGCCGAGCGTGCCTTGGCCGACCAATGTTTCCTCCTGGTTGAAGGCATGGATCTGCAGCGCGCCGGTCTTTTCAGCACAAGCCTCGCTGGCGGCCAGCGCCTCGGCATAGCGGGCGCCGCCGACGATCAGTTCGGCGCCGTAGCCGCGGATGCGCTGCAGCTTGGCCGCCGGGCTGACTTCGGGAACGAAGATCGTCGCCTTGTGGCCAAGCCGCATGGCGGCATAGGCGACCGCGGCGCCATGGTTGCCGCCCGATGCGGCGACGACGCCGGCCGCAGGCACCGGCCGTTCGAGCAGATTGGTGAAGGCGCCGCGCGCCTTGAACGAGCCGGAATGCTGCAGGCATTCGAGCTTGAGGTCGACCGCCAGCGGCGGCCGGTCGAAATCGGCCATGTCGACGCGCAGCACCGGCGTGTGCCTGATATAGGGGCGGATGCGCGGTTCCATCGCGGCGATGCGTTCGCGCGTGACGGTGTTGCCGTTCGTCATGACCATCTCCTTGGGATTGACAGCAATTAGTAACTTGGCAAAATGGCTAAATGCAAGAGGTTGAAATCTTCAAGGCGATCGCCAATGAACGCAGGCTGCAGATCCTCGACTGGCTGAAGGATCCGCAGGCGCATTTCCCGGCCCAGGCAGACGGCGATCTGGTCGAGGACGGCGTTTGCGCGCTGCTGATCGCGGAGAAGCTCGGCATTACGCAGGCGACGCTCTCCGAACATATGCGCGTGCTTACCCAGGCCGGTCTGCTGCGGCCCAAGCGCATCAAGCAATGGACGTTCTACCGCCGCGACGAGGACAGGATCGCCGACACAAGGATGCTCATCCAAAACCGGCTGTAGCGCAGCCGCCGTGGCGGCTCCTATGCAAGCCAGTCGGGCACCGAATCCAGGCCGATAAGCTCGTCATAGGTCTGGCGCCGGCGTACGACATGGAAACGGTCGCCGTCGACCAGAACCTCAGGCACAAGTAGGCGGGTGTTGTAGGTGCCGGATTGCACCGCGCCATAGGCGCCGGCGGTGGTGACGGCAATGAGGTCGCCAGACTTGAGCCGGGGCAGGTCACGGTCGAGGCCGAGATAGTCGCCGGTCTCGCAGACCGGGCCGACGACGTCGACCCCCATGCGCGGCGTGTCGGCCGGCGGCTGCACCACCGGCTTGATGTCGTGGAAGGCATCGTAGAGCGTCGGCCGGATCAGATCGTTCATGGCGGCGTCGACGACGAGGAAGTTCTTGGCGTCGCCTTCCTTCACGAAGATCACTTCCGAGACCAGGATGCCGGCATTGCCAACGATCAGCCGGCCCGGCTCGAACATCACCTTCACTCCAAGCTTTGTCAGATGCTTCCTGACGATCTCGGCATAGGCATCGGGCAGAGGCGGCGGGCTGTTGTCGGTGCGGTAGGGGATGCCGAGGCCGCCGCCGAGATCGACATGCTCGACGGGGTGGCCATCGGCGCGCAGCGCGCCGACCAGTTCCGCCAGAAGCGCGAAAGCATCGTCAAAGGGCTGCAACTCGGTGATCTGGCTGCCGATATGGGTATCGATGCCGATGGGCTTGGTGCCCGGCAGCCCGGCCGCGCGGGCATAGACCTGGCGCGCCCGTTGCCAGGGAATGCCGAACTTGTTCTCGGCCTTGCCGGTGGAGATCTTCCTGTGCGTCCTGGCGTCGACATCCGGGTTGATGCGCAGCGACACCGGCGCCACCTTGCCGAGCGCGGTGGCGCGGGCCGACAGCAATTCAAGCTCCGGCTCGGATTCGACATTGAAGCAGAGAATGCCGGCCTCGAGCGCGAAATCCATCTCGCGCGCGGTCTTGCCGACACCGGAAAACACGATCTTGTTGGCCGGGATTCCGGCGGCGAGCGCGCGGCGCATTTCGCCTTCCGAGACGGTATCGGCGCCGGCGCCGAGCTTTGCCAGCGTCCGCAGCACCGCCTGGTTGGAATTCGCCTTCAAGGCGTAACAGACCAGCGTGTCGAGCCCGGCAAAGGCCCCGGCGAACACCCGGTAGTGTCTGGTCAAGGTTGCCGTCGAATAACAATAGAACGGCGTGCCGACGCTTGCGGCGATGTCTGGTATCGCCACGTCCTCGGCATGGAGCACGCCGTCGCGGTAATCGAAATGGTTCACGAGAGTGTTTCCGGAAGTTGGAGCACGAGACCTGGTTAGCACGAGACCTGGCCAGAAAGACCAAGCCGGTCTCATCGGCTCTAGATCAGCGGGTCGAGGATGAACTTCTTGTCCACGACCGGTTTTTCCGGCTCCGGCGGCACCGGCTGTTTGGCGCGCTCGGCGTCCTTGCGGGCCTGGACGGCCGCTTCATAGGGCGTGTCGAGACCGGCCTTACGGCCGCAAGCGGTCACGGCAGCTATCGCCGTAAGCAGCGTCAGCGTCACCAAAATCCTGCTTGCGGTCATCGATCCATCCGTCCGAAACATTATGTGCTGCGCTTTTAACCGAGTTTTAGGCGCATTGCACCCCGGCATCATGCCTTGGCGATGCGCTTTTTCCAGCTGCGGATCTGCTTCCTGACCTCCGACGGCGCCGTGCCGCCGAAACTGGTGCGGCTCTTCACCGAATTCTGCACCGCCAGAACCGAGAAGATGTCTGCCGTGATGCCGGGGTTGATCGACTGCAGATCTTCCAGCGACAGCTTTTCAAGGCTCACCTTCTTCTCTTCGGCCACCGCCACCGCGCGACCGGTGACATGGTGTGCCTCACGGAAGGGCAGGCCCAGCGTGCGCACCAGCCAGTCGGCGAGGTCGGTCGCGGTCGCGTGGCCCGAGCCGGCGGCCTTCTTCATGGCGGCGGCATTGACCGTCATGTCGCGCACCATGCCGGTCATCGCCGCCAGCATCAGATCGAGCGTCTCGGCGGCGTCGAAGACCGATTCCTTGTCTTCCTGCATGTCCTTGCCGTAGGTCAGCGGCATGCCCTTCATCACGGTCAGCAGCCCGACGAGATGGCCGGTGACGCGGCCGGTCTTGCCGCGCACCAGTTCGGCGGCGTCCGGGTTCTTCTTCTGCGGCATGATCGAGGAGCCGGTGGAGAAACTGTCCGACAGTCTGACAAAGCCGAATTGCGGCGTCGACCAGATGATGATTTCTTCGGCGAGCCGCGACAGATGCGTGGCGGAGATCGCCACCAGGCTCAAAAACTCCAGCGCGAAATCGCGGTCGGAGACGCTGTCCAACGAATTGCGCATCGGCTCGCGGAAGCCGAGCGCCTTGGCGGTCTTGTGGCGATCGATCGGAAAACTGGTGCCGGCAAGCGCTGCCGCGCCGAGCGGGCTTTCATCCATCCGCTCGATGGCGTCGCGGACGCGCGACAGGTCGCGCGAAAACATCTCGACATAGGCCATGCAATGGTGGCCGAAGGTCACCGGCTGCGCCGCCTGCATGTGGGTGAAGCCGGGCATCACGGTCGCCGCATGCTCCTCGGCGCGATCGAGCAAGGCTGAGATCAGCCCCTTCAGCGCCTCGGCGACGCGAAAGCACTCGTCCTTGACCCAGAGCCGGAGATCCACCGCCACCTGGTCGTTGCGTGACCGCGCCGTGTGCAGGCGGCCGGCGGCCGGGCCGATCAGATCGGCAAGGCGGGCCTCGATGTTCATGTGAATGTCTTCCAGCCGGGTCGAGAACTCGAACGTGCCGGCCTCGATCTCTTTCAGGATCGTGTTCAGCCCGTGAGCGATTTTTTCTTGATCGGCCGCCGAAATAATGCCCGTTTCAGCCAACATCTCGCTGTGGGCGATCGAACCTCTTATGTCTTGGGCATAGAGTTTGCGGTCGAACGAAATCGACGCGTTGATCGCTTCCATGATCGCGGCCGGACCCGAGGCAAAACGTCCGCCCCACATCTGGTTGCTGGCCTTCTTGTCGCTCATCGCTATAACCCGTGCTCCGGAGCAGTCTTAGAAAATGGCAGACGGTAACAGATACTTCCCGGCCCCGCGCCTGATCCTCGCCGCTTTGCTGGCGGGCGTGCTGGCCGGCGCGGTCGCGGTATATGTCAGCGAGAGCGGGTCTGGCAACAACGCAGCCACCGGCAGCGCACCTGCGGCCGGCGCGGGCAACAGCAAGAACGATGTCGCCTGCGCCGCCAAGAGCGACCGCGCCAAAAAGGTTGCCGCCGCGGCCACCGGCCAGGTGGCGGCATTGCTGCCCGCCGATCCGCCGCAATCGCTGAAAAGTCTCGCCTTCAACGGTCCCGACGGCAAGCCGATGACGATCGCCGATCATGCCGGCAAGACCGTGCTGCTCAATTTGTGGGCAACGTGGTGCGCGCCCTGCCGCGCCGAAATGCCGGCGCTCGACGCCTTGCAGAAGGAAAAGGGCAGCGATGCCTTCGAAGTGGTCGCGGTCAATGTCGATGCCGGCGACGATGTGAAGCCGAAGAAGTTCCTCGCCGATATCGGCATCGGGTCGCTCGGCTACTACCGCGATTCGACGCTGGCGCTGTTCAACGACGTCAAGACGCGCGGCTTGGCGCTAGGCCTCCCCGTCACCATGCTGATCGATGGCGAAGGCTGCCTGGTCGCGCATATGAACGGACCGGCGGAATGGTCGGGACCGGATGCCAAGCGCCTGGTCGAGGCCGCACTCGCCCCTTAGGATGAGCGCAGGGCCGCCGCCGGCGGCAGCATCAAGATGCTGCCGCCGCGTTGTTTGACGCTGGCGTCCTCTTGTGCCGCCGGCGCCGCGACGCCGGTCAGTTCGCTGAACGCCTCGATCGGGCTCGGCCGGCCTAGATAGTAGCCCTGGCCGATCTCGCAGGCCTCGGCGTCGAGGAATTTCAGCTCGCCCAGCGTCTCGACGCCCTCGGCCAAAACCGGCAGGCCGAGACCGCGGCCAAGCCCCAGAACGGCGCGCACGATGGCTGCCACCTGGCCGTTGCTGTCGACTGATTTGATGAATGAGCCGTCGATCTTGATCTTGTCGAAGGGGAAGGCGCGGAGATTGGACAGCGAGGAGTAGCCGGTTCCGAAATCGTCCATCGCCACACGCACGCCAAGCGCCTTCACCTGGCGCAAGGTCGCCAGCGCGCGCGGCATGTCCTTGACCAGCGCCGTTTCGGTGATCTCGAGTTCGAGCCTGCCGGGCGTCAGGCCGGAGCCGAGCAGGACTTCATGCACCTTGCGGCTGAAATTCGGATTGTGGAGCTGCACCGCCGAGACATTGACCGCGACGGTGAGAGGGTTCTTCCAGCGCGCAGCCTCGGCGCAGGCCGTCGCCAGCACCCATTCGCCGATCTGGATGATGACGCCGCTGTCTTCGGCCACCGGGATGAAGGTCGCCGGCGACACGTCGCCGCGCTGCGGATGGCGCCAGCGGATCAGCGCTTCGAACCCGACCATCCGCCCGCTGCTGATCTCCTTTTGTGGCTGGTAGACGAGGCGAAACTCATCGCGCGCCATGGCCTGGCGCAGTTCGTGCTCCATCACGCGCCGGTCTCGCGCCTCGGCGCCCATCGAGGCCTCGAAGTAACGGTAGGTGTCCTTGCCCTCGGCCTTGGCGCGGTAGAGCGCGGTGTCGGCGTGGCTGACCAGGAGTGTCGGCTCATCGGCGTCGAGCGGATAAAGTGCAATGCCGATGCTGGCCGACACCAGCCCGCCACCGACCGACAGCCGGTTTTCCTCGCGCATGGCCGCCAGCACCGCCTCGGCGATGCGGCCGGCCGCCTGCGGATCGGGAAGGTTCGGAGCGATGATGGCGAACTCGTCGCCGCCGAGACGCGCCAGCATCTGTCCGTGGCGGAGCACGGCGGAGGCGCATAGCGCCACCTTCTGCAGCATGGCATCGCCGGCGCCGTGCCCGAACAGGTCGTTCACTTCCTTGAAGCGGTCGAGGTCTAGCAGCAGCAGCGCAAGATGCCCGCCCTTGCCGCCGCGGTCCATTGCGGCAATTTCGGCCTCGAGCCGGCCGGAGAAACTGCGGCGGTTGGGGAGCCCGGTCAGCGGGTCGAAATGGGCGAGGCGCAGTATCTCCTGCTCGGCCTTCCGGCGTTCGCGGATGTCGCGCACGGCGACCACGCTGTGCCGCTTGCCGCAATAGTCGATGCTCCTGGCGATAAGTTCGACGGGGATGGTGGCGCCGTCATGGGCTCTGAGCTCCGCTTCCTGTGCCTGTCCGCTGCAGTCGGACATGCCGGCCGCGGTGCGTTCGCCGAAGAGATCGCCAAGCAGCATCGCGTTCAGCACTTCCGGCGCCATGCCGGTTAGCGCGGCGATGCTGTCATTGGCGCTGACGATGCGGGCGCCGTCGCAGACGATCAGCCCCTCGACGGCGGCGTTGGCGAGGCCGTGCATGCGCTCTGCCTCGAGCTTGTGACGCCGGAAACGCAGGTCGATCCACAATGCTGCGGCTGAAAGCACCAGGATAGCCATGCTGACTGCAGCGGCGGCGAAGGCCTGCGACACCGGTTCAACCGTGAACTGCGATATCTGGATGGAGGAGTCCGGGAAGATCGACACCGCGCCCATGGCGATGAAGTGCAGGCTGCAGATCGCCAGCGTCAACAGGATGGCGGCGGCGATTGTGGCCTGCATGGACGGCCGTCGCAACACGACCAGCAGCGCCAGCGCGGCGAGGGTGACGCCTGTCAGCACCGAGACGCCGACCAGCAGCGGGTTCCAGACGATGCGCCCTTCGACCTCGAAGGCGGCCATGCCGATATAGTGCATGGCGGCGATACCAGCGCCGAGGACCGCGCCGCCGACCAGAGGGTAGTCGATGCCCCGGCGCAAGGTGGCGATCCACATGCCCGCGGCGGTCAGGGCGACGGAACCGGCGAGCGAAAGCGCCGACATTTCCGCATTGTAGGCGTTGGGGATTCCGGGAGAAAAGGCAAGCATTGCGATGAAATGCGTCGCCCAGATGCCGAAGCCGGTGGAAGTGGCTGCTATCATCAGCCAGGTATAGCGGTTGCGCTCGCTCGAGCGGTCGACATGGCGAAGCAGGTTGACCGCCGAGAAGGAAGAAATACCGCAAATGAGCGCTGCCAGTGCGACCAGTCTCAGATCGTGCTCATGCACGATACAATTATAGACCGTCAGCATCTCGCCCCACCTGCTCTCCCACAGCAATCAAGCCGTCCACTTGATTAGTATGTCGCGCTTGACGAAGAATCGGTTATGCGAACTACAACTACAGCGGGTTTTTCGGGTTGTACCTTGCGGCGATCCTGTCTCATTCCAGACAGGGTCACAGCAGCGCTTGGCGCGATGCCGCTCTACCGATCTCGATCTGGCCGAGCGCCGGTATGGCGGCCGCATGGTACAGGTGCGTGGCGCTGTCACGGGGGCCCTTCATGCATCGCCGGCGGTCGGCGATCGTCGCAGGCCCACCGCGCCCATGTATCGCTGAGCCGGCTTGGCATTTCTCTCTGTCCTCGTTGCAGAGCGAGGGGGCGCGAAGTTAGCCGGGTATGAAATTCACGAAACAGCAACAAATCCGTTGTCCGATTGTCATCAGCGACACATATTGCGTTCGCGGGAGCGCCCCTTTCGCCAATGACAAACGGGAGATGAAACATGAAGTTGTTCGGCTTTGCGGCCGGTGTTGCCGCCACCTTGACCCTGCTTTCCACCACCTCCGCCTTCACCGCCACCCAGATCAGTTGGTGGCATGCAATGACCGGCGCCAATGCCGAGGTGGTCGACAAGATCGCCAAGGATTTCAATGCCAGCCAGAGCGACTATGAAATTCTCCCTGTTTTCAAGGGCACCTATCCCGAAACGCTGAATGCCGGCATCGCTGCCTTTCGTGCGGGGCAAGCGCCCGACATCATCCAGGTGTTCGACGTGGGTACCGGCGTCATGATGGCCGCCGAAGGTGCGATCAAGCCGGTGGCCGATGTGCTGACCAGCGCCGGCGTGACCTTCGACAAGAGCCAGTATTTGCCCGGCATCGTCGGCTACTATTCGAAGCCGGACGGGACCATGCTGTCCTTCCCCTATAATTCCTCGTCGCCCATCCTCTACTACAACAAGGATATCTTCCAGAAGGCCGGGCTTGATGTGAACAATCCGCCAAAGACCTGGAACGAGGTGTGGGAAGCCGCCAAGAAGATCAAGGCGAGCGGCGCCGCTTCCTGCGGCTATACCTCGACCTGGTTGACCTGGATCCACCTTGAGGCCTTCGCTGCCTGGAATGACGTTTCCTATGGCACCAACCAGAACGGACTTGCCGGAACCGACGTCGAGCTCAAGATCAATGCGCCGATCTTCGTCAATCATTTCCAGGCGCTCGCCGACCTGGCCAAGGACGGCACCTTCAAATATGGCGGCCGTACATCCGAAGCCAAGCAGATCTTTCTTGCCGGAGAATGCGGCATCTTCACCGAATCGTCGGGGGGTCTCGGTGACATCGTCAAGTCGGGCATGAACTACGGCATCGGCCAGCTTCCCTATGATAGTGACGCCAAGGGCGCGCCCCAGAACACCACGCCGGGCGGCGCCAGCCTGTGGGTGTTCGGCAACAAATCGGACGAGGAATACAAGGGCGTCGCGGCGTTCTTCTCCTACCTGTCCAAGACCGAAGTGCAGGAGTATCTGCATCAGAAGTCGGGTTATCTGCCGGTGACGCTCGCTGCCTATGAGGCGACCAAGAAGTCCGGCTTCTATGACAAGAACCCGGGCCGTGAGACGCCGATCCTGCAGATGCTGGGCAAGGCGCCGACCGAGAACTCGAAGGGCGTGCGCCTCGTCAACCTGCCGCAGGTGCGCGACATCGAGAATGAGGAGTTCGAGAAGATGCTGGCCGGCCAGCAGACTGCGCAGCAGGCGCTCGACAACGCGGTCGCACGCGGCAACAAGGCGATTCAGGAAGCGATCGGAAACTGAAGCGATTGTCAGTTGAACCTCGTCCACGCGGACCCGCGTGGACGATTTCCTGAATAGTGAGGGAATCACCCTGTCTCCACGCGTCGTCTTTCCCAACAAGACCCTGCCTTACCTGCTGGTGGCGCCGCAACTCGCCATTACGCTGATCTTTTTCTACTGGCCGACCGGGCAGGCGCTCTACCAGTCGATGCTTAGGGAAGACCCGTTCGGGCTGAAGAGCAAGTTCGTCGGGCTCGCCAATTTTCGCAAGGTGCTGGCCGACCCGGCCTACCTCAACTCGATCAAAGTTACGCTGGTGTTCTCTCTGGCGACCGCGATGGTCGCCATGGGTGTGGCCCTGTTGCTTGCCGTCATGGCCGAGAAGGTGGTGCGCGGCAAAGGCCTTTATCGCACGCTGCTGATCTGGCCGTATGCGGTGGCGCCGGCGATTGCCGGCATGTTGTGGCTGTTTCTGTTCAACCCCTCGATCGGTTCGCTGGCCTACGCCTTGAGAGGTCTCGGCATCGCCTGGGATCCCTTGCTTAACGGAAACCAAGCCATGATCCTGCTGGTATCTGCGGCTGCCTGGAAGCAGATCAGCTACAATTTCCTGTTCTTCGTCGCCGGGCTGCAGGCGGTGCCGAAGACGTTGATAGAGGCGGCGGCCATGGACGGCGCCGGGGAGACGAAGCGCTTCTGGACCATCGTCTTCCCGCTGCTCGCACCGACGACCTTCTTCCTGCTGGTCGTCAACACTGTCTATGCGCTGTTCGACACTTTCGGTATCGTTCATGCCGTCACCGGCGGCGGGCCAGGCAAGGCCACCGAGACGCTGGTCTACAAGGTCTACAATGACGGTTTCGTCAATTTGATCCTCGGCGATTCGGCCGCGCAGTCGGTCATCCTGATGGTCATCGTCATCTCACTCACGGCCATCCAGTTCCGCTATGTGGAACGCAAAGTCCACTACGGTTGAGCGCGAGCGATGATTGGTCAGTCCCCGCTTCGCGCCCTCATCGCCCACGCCGTGCTCATCCTGGGCATCCTGATCGTCGCTTTCCCGATCTACTACACCTTCGTTGCCTCCACGCAGACGCTGCAGACCATCCTCAAGCCGCCATTGCCTCTTTTGCCCGGCGACCAGGTCTGGAACAATTACAGCGAGGCGCTGTTCGGCGGTGTCGGCCGCATCGGCGGCGTCAGTGTCGGCCGATTGCTGCTCAACACCACGATCATGGCGCTCGGCATCGCGGTGGGGAAGATTTTCATCTCGATCCTTTCGGCCTATGCGATCGTGTTCTTCCGTTTTCCGCTTCGGATGGTCTTCTTCTGGCTGATCTTCATCACGCTGATGCTTCCCGTCGAGGTGCGCATCCTGCCGACCTACAAGGTGATGGTCGATCTCGGCATGATCGACACCTATGCCGGCCTGATCATTCCGCTGATCGCCTCGGCCACCGCCACGCTTCTGTTTCGCCAGTTCTTCATGACCATCCCAGGTGAGTTGGTGGAAGCGGCGCGTGTCGACGGCGCCGGACCATGGCGCTTCTTTTTCGACATCCTGCTGCCGCTGTCGCGCACCAACATCGCGGCGCTGTTCCTCATCCTCTTCATTTATGGCTGGACGCAGTACCTGTGGCCGCTGCTCGTCACCAACAGCAATGACATGAACACCATCGTCATCGCACTCAGAAAGATGGTCTCCTTCGCCGATGCCGATACCCAATGGCATCTGGTCATGGTCACCGCGATGATGGCCATACTGCCGCCGATCCTGATCGTGGTGCTGATGCAACGCTGGTTCGTGCGCGGACTGGTCGATACCGAAAAGTGAGAAGCTGATGGCGACCATCGATCTGAAGGATGTGAAGAAAGTCTATCCCGGCGGCGTCGAGGCGGTGAGGGGTGTCTCGATCGCCATACCCGACAAGGAGCTTTGCGTGCTGGTTGGGCCGTCCGGCTGCGGCAAGTCCACGCTGCTGCGGATGATCGCCGGGCTTGAGACCATTTCTTCCGGCACCGTCGCCATCGACGGCAAGATCGTCAACACGATCGGTCCGACCGAGCGCGACATCGCCATGGTGTTCCAGAACTATGCGCTCTATCCACATATGAAGGTCTACGACAACATGGCCTACGGGTTGCGCAACCGGGGTACTCCCAAGGACGAGATCGACAGCAGGGTTCGCTCGACCGCCAAGGTGCTGGAGCTCACGGCGCTGCTCGACCGGCGCCCGCGCGAGCTTTCCGGCGGCCAGCGCCAGCGCGTGGCCATGGGTCGCGCAATCGTGCGCAATCCAAAAGTCTTCCTGTTCGACGAACCGCTTTCCAACCTCGACGCCAAACTGCGCGGCCAGATGCGGGTCGAAATCAAGAATTTGCAGCGCTCGCTCGGTGTCACCTCGGTCTACGTCACCCACGACCAGCTTGAGGCGATGACGCTGGCCGATATTCTCGTCGTCATGAATGGCGGGTTGGTCGAGCAGACGGGCGCGCCGCTCGACATCTACGAGAAGCCGGCATCGACCTTCGTCGCCTCCTTCATCGGAGCGCCGCCGATGAACCTTCTGCCTCTTTCGCAAGGACCGGCTGGTCCGGCGCTGACCGACGGCAAGACGGTTGACTTCGCGCCTACGAACGCCGCCACGCTTGGCTTCCGCCCTGAGGATGCCGACGTCACCTTCAGTGCCGAGGCATCATCCGGCGCGCTTATTCTGCCTGCGGCGGTCGAGGCGGTCGAACCTGTGGGAGCCGAAAGCTTTCTTCACTGTGCCGCCGGCGGCAACCGCATCGTCGTGCGTGTGGCCGGCCGCGCCACGGCCAAACCCGGCGATCAACTGCGCGTCGTGGCCAGGGCCGAGAAGCTGCATTGGTTCGACAATGCTGGGAAACGAGTCGATTGACGCAGCCGCTCGCGCCAATCCGACGCATCGGCAGTTCAGGCGAAGACATGCGCCTTGCCGGAAACTGTCAGACGCACGATCTCGCCGACGGCAGGTGCGTCGATTCCCGGCTTGCGTAAGGTCAGCGGTGTGCTGCCGATCGCCGCGGCGTCCGGCGGATCGGGGTTGTTCAACAGCCGCACGGCAATGGTGCACATCGAGCCTGCGAATTCCGAGTCCGTCACCTCGGCGAATATCGTGCCCGCAGGACCCGACATGCCTTCGCGCGACGTGCGCTTTACCTGCACCTGCTCCGGTCGCAGCATGATGCGGGCGATGTCGCGCCGCTCCTTCGAGTCGACGGCTATGCGACCAAGCGAGGAGGTGGCGAAGCCGCCTGAAATCTTTGCCGGCAAGATGATGGCGTCGCCAAGAAACTCGGCAACCATGCGGTCTTTCGGCTGCAGATAGAGTTCTCGCGGTGTGCCGATCTGAGAGAACTTTCCGTCGCGCATGACCGCCACCTGGCTGGCGAAGGACAGCGCCTCGGCCTGGTCGTGGGTGACCAGGATGGTGGTGATGCCGGCGGCTTCGAGTAGTTCGGCGACGGCCTTGCGCATCGAGGCGCGCAGACCGGTGTCGAGCGCCGAGAACGGTTCGTCGAGCAACATCAGCCTGGGCTTCATCGCCATGGCGCGGGCCAGCGCCACGCGCTGCTGCTGGCCGCCGGAGAGCTGGTGCGGGCGGCGCTTGAGGATCGCCTTGTCCAGCCCGACGGTATAGGCGAGCTCGGCGATGCGCTCGGCGCGCTGGTCCTCGCCGCGGGCCATGCCAAAGCCGATATTGTCGCCGATGCTGAGATGCGGGAACAGGGCGCCGTCCTGCGCCACCAGGCCGATGCCGCGGCGGTGCGCCGGCACCGCATGGCCGCCATTGGCCAGCACCTCGCCGTCGAGCACGACGCGGCCCTGGTCGGGCGCCTCGAAGCCGGCGATCAGCCGCAGCAACGTCGTCTTGCCGCAGCCGGACGGGCCGACGATCGCGGTGCGACTGCCGCTTGCGGCGCTGAGCTCGATGCCGGCAAGGGCTGCGACCGGGCCGTAGTGCTTGGTGAGGCCACTGATTTCGAGAAAGCTCATCGCCCGGCCATCCGTTTCGACTGGACATAGAGCAGCCAAGTCAGCGGCAGCGACATCGCCACCATGATGAAGGCGTAAGGGGCGGCGGAGGCATAGTCGATCTCGCCGCTATAGGACCAGAACGCCATGGCCAGCGTGCGCGTGCCGTTGGGCGCCAGCATCTGGGTGGCGGTCAGCTCGTTCATGATGCCGAGCGCGACCAGCGCCATGCCGGCCGCAGCCCCCGGCGCCGACAGGCGAATCGTTGTCGACCAAAGCGCCTTCAGCGGCGGCCGGCCAAGGCTGGCGGCGGCGCGTTCGAGCTCGACCGGCGCCTGTGCGATCGAGGCTCTGAGGCTGATCAAGGCGCGCGGCAGGAACATCAGGGCATAGGCGACCAGGATTGTGAACAGCGTCTGGTAGAGCGGCATGGCGATGCGCACGGTAATGGTGACCAAGGCCAGCGCGATGACCACGCCGGGCAGCGAACCGACAATGTAGTTGCAGCCTTCGAGCAGCCGCTGCAGCGGTCCCGGCGCGCGGATCGAGATCCAGGCCATCGGCATGGCGGCGATGGTCGCAAGCAAGGCGCCGGCCAGCGCCAGGAACAGTGTCTGGCCAAGCGCCAGGCCGATCTCGTCCAAACGCCAGACATCGGCGCCGCCGGCGACCAGCCAGCGGCCGATGGTGACGAAGGGCACGCCGATGGCGAGAAGCGTGGCGATGGCAGGCAGAGCCAGGCAGGGCAGGGTGGCGCGACCGAGCCTGGTGCGCTGCTGGCGGCGCGCGGCACCCGAGCCTACGCGGGCATAGCGTTCCTCGCCGCGCACCAGCACCTCCAGCGCGAGCAGCACGAAGCAGCAAGTCACCAGGACGCCGGCCAGCATGTTGGCGGCGGGACCGTTGAAGGTCGACTGGAACTGGTCGACGATCGCCGTGGTGAAAGTGTCGAAGCGGATGAAGACGTAGAGGCCGTATTCGGCCAGCAGATGCAGGCCGACCAGCAGCGCGCCGCCGCAAATGGCCAGTCTCAGCTGCGGCAGCACGACACGCCAAAACACCCGCCATGGTCCAAGGCCGAGTGCTGCGGCTGCGTCCTCCAAAGCAGGATCGAGCCGGCGCAGAGCCGCCGCCAGCGGCAGATAGAGGAACGGGAAATAGGCGAGAACCGAGACCAGCACGCCGGCCCACAGGCCGTGCAAGGTCGGCACCATGGTGATCCAGGCGTAGGAATGCACGAAGGCGGGGATGGCGAGCGGCGCCACCGACAGCCAAGCCCACAGGCGGGCGCCGGGCAGGTCGCTGCGCTCGGTCAGCCATGCCAGCGTCACCGACAGCACGGTGGCGATCGGCACGGTGAGCGCCACCAGAAGCACGGTGTTGACCAGAAGTTCGCCGACGCGCGGCCGGAAGACCAGGGCCGAAGCAGTGTCCCAGCCGATCTGCACACCGATCCAGATGATGAACGCCAGCGGCAGCAGCGACAGCAGCGAGACAATTATGGCGGCAAGCGCGATCCAGGACATGGGCTTCCGGCGGGACCGCCCGACTGTCTGGCCTGAACGTGCGAGATCGACGGCAGTTTGCATCAGCTCGACCGCGCCACTGCCGCCGGGGCGGGGGCGCCGCAGGCGCGGCCGGAAACGCAATATGTCGTCATGGACGAAGCCATCCCGAAAACAGAGCGCTCCTGCGGAAAGCCTCGCAGGAGCGCAAACGTTGCCCTTTTAGGACGAACGCGGACTAAAGCAAGCCGGCTGCCGTCATCAGGTCGGTCACCTTTTTGGAGTTCAGTGTCGCCGGATCGACCTTCGGCGCCTGCAGGTCGGCCAGCGGCACCAGCTTGGGATTGGACTGCGCGTCCTTGCCGATAGCGTATTCGAAGGACGTGCCGGTCTTCAGCACGTCCTGGCCGCCTTTGCCGGTCACCCATTTGAGGAACGCCTGGGCTTCCTTCGGGTGGTTGCTCGAGGCGAGCACGCCGCCGCCGGAGATCGAGACGAAAGCGCCGGGATCCTGGTTCTTGAAATAATGCAGTTCGACGTTCTTGCTGTTTTCGCCGGTCTTTGCCTGATCGCCGAAATAGTAATAGTGGTAGATGATTCCGCCTTCGATCTCGCCGGCATTGACCGCCTTCATCACCGTGCCGTTGCCCTTGTAGGCGGTGAAATTCTCCTTCATGGCCTTCAGCCAGTCGGCGGTTGCGGCTTCGCCCTTGAGCTCGAGCAGCGCGCTGACGATGGCCTGAAAATCGGCGCCGGAAGGCGAGGCTGCCCAGCGGCCTTTCCAGGCGGGATCGGCGAGATCGAGCATCGATTTGGGCAGCTTTTCGGCCGTGAGCTTGGTCTTGTTGTAGGCAAAGACGGTGCTGCGCGCCGCGACACCCACCCATTTGCCGGTGCTCGGCTGGAATTCGGCCGGGACTTGCGCCAGCGTGTCGGCGTCGACCGGCGCGAAAAGGCCCGCCGCTTCGACCAGAGTCATGGCCGGCGAGTTCTCGGTCAGGAACACGTCGGCCGGCGAAGAAGCGCCCTCGGCGACGATCTGGTTGGAGAAATCGCTGTCGCCGCCATTGCGCAGCGTGACCTTGATGCCGGTTTCCTTGGTGAAACCTTCGACCCATTCCTTGGCCAGGCTCTCATGCTGGGCGTTGTAGACGATGATCCCGGCATCCGCGGCCATCGCCGGCCCGGCGATCATGCTCACGGCCAGCGCTGTGGCCCCCGCTAGGGTGGAGAGCGTGTATCTCATGGCGTCATCCTCAATCTCGGTGGTTCTGGTTTCGCAGGCTGCACCTATCGATACCTGACAGCAGTAGTCAACATTGCTCGGCTGCTTCAATCGGTCGCCGCTCCCGCAAACTTTCGTGATTTTGCGGCACTTTGGCTTGGACATCATTTCGCCGGACACGTAACAAATCGGTGCCGAGGCGCGAAGATCGGGGAGTGAACTCTTGTGAGCGGCAAGGATGAGGCCGAGCTTTCCCGGCTGATGCGGGCCGCGATCGCGGGAGATGAAAGGGCCTACGCCGACTTTTTGCACCGGATCGCCGCGCTGGTTCGCGGCTTTGCGAGGCGCAAGATCGTACAGGGCGGGGTCGATCCCGAGGATGTCGTGCAGGAAACCTTGCTGGCCATTCATGTGAAACGGCATACCTGGCGCCAGGACGCGCCGGTGTTGCCATGGATCTATGCGATAGCCCGCTTCAAGCTGATCGATGCTTTCCGGCGGCGCGGACGGCGCATCGAAATCGAGATCGACGAGATCGCCGAGACCTTTGCCGAGCCGGAAACCGAGACCGTCAGCGAACGCGACATCAACCGGGCGCTGGACGGACTGCCGGCTGCGCAGCGTTCCGTCGTTTCTTCGATCTCGGTCGACGGCCGCTCCATCGGCGAGACGGCGGCCAGGCTCGGCGTCAGCGAGACGGCGGTGCGGGTGTCGCTGCATCGCGGGCTTGCCGCGATCGCCAAGCGATTTGGGCAGGGGCGCTTCGGGCGGCAGTGACATGAGGACGGAGGATCTCATCAAGGCACTCGACGCCGACACAAGCAGCAAGGCGATGCCGCTGCGCTCGGCCTGGTTGATGGCGGCGGCAGCCGCGGCGGTGATCGCGGCTCTGGTCTTCTTTCTCACCATCGGCCCGCGTCCCGACATCATGACCGCCATGCACACGATGCGGTTCCTGGCGAAGTTCGTGTTCACCATCGTGCTCGCCGTCACCGCCTTTGGCCTGGTCCGGGCGTTGTCGACGCCGGGCGCTTCGACGGCAAGAGCCGCGGCCTGGATGCTGGCGGCGCCGCTGCTGGTGGCCGTGGCGGTGGCTCTCGAACTGTTCATGGTGCCGGAGCCGATGTGGAGCACGCGCATGGTCGGCTCCAACATGATGATCTGCATGGGCTTCATCCCGCTGATCGGAATCGGCCCGCTTGCCGTCTTCCTGTGGATGCTGCGCTATGGCGCGCCGACGCGGCCGGTGTTGGCCGGGGCGGTCGCGGGACTGCTCGCCGGCGGCCTGGCGGCAACCTTCTACGCCGCGCACTGCTTCGACGATTCGCCGCTTTTCGTCGCCACCTGGTACACGCTCGCCATCGCCGTCCTCGCCGGTCTGGGCGCGCTCGGGGGACGGTTCTTCGTGCGCTGGTGACCGGGCGGTTCAAGATCGCCCAATAATCACCGATCCTTAATCATGCCGGCAATTGTTTGCGGGTTCACCGTGTTGCCGGTGGCTCCGGCGCAACCTTTCCTTAAAATCGATCATCCAGTGTTTTTTGCAGAAATGTGTTGCGCATGGGGTGGCATGCACAGTGATGCGACGAGAGCGAAAAAGCCTGCGGGCTGACAGTCACGTGGCTTTGGTGCTTGCGGCCGGAGGGCTTTGCGCTGCCGTGGTCGCGCTCCTGCTGTCGCGGCTCGATGTCAGCGCCGAAGTGCTGAAACTCTGCCTGCAGATATCGGTGCCGGTCGCCGCCGTTGCGCTGATTCTCGCCGCCCTGTTCATTTACCGGATACTGGACGACCGCCGGCAGATCGCCGAAAGCGAGCAGCGTTTCCGCCGCGCCATGGAGGATTCGGCGATCGGCATCGCCATTGTCGGCCTCGACGGCCGCATCCATGAAACCAACCCGGCCTTCGCCGCCATGCTCGGCTATAGCAAGCAGGAGATCGAGGCGCTGACCTTCTTTCAGATCACCCATCCCGACGATGTGCAGATCGGCCGTGAGACGATGGACGGCATGCGGGCGGGCACCGTCAACGCCTTCCACTTCGAAAAGCGCTACCTCAGGAAGGACGGCACGCCGGTATGGGCCCATCTTGCCGGTTCCGTCATTCGCGACGAGAAGAGCGGGAGCCCGCTCTACCTGGTCTCCCAGATCGAGGATATCGATGCGCGCAAGCAATCCGAGGCGCGCATAGCCGAAGCCGAAACGCGCTGGAATTTTCCCTGGCCAGCGCCGGACAAGGCGTCTGGGATCTTGATATGCGGAAGGGCGGCACCACCTACTCCGCCACCTGGGTGAAGATGCTGGGCTATGCCGATGGCGAACTGGACGGCGACCCCGACCGCTGGCTGGCGATGATCCACCCCGACGATCGCGAAAACGTCGCCGAAGCCGATCGTGCCCATCTGGAGGGCAGGACACCGTTCTTCGAAGCCGAGTTCCGGATGCGCCACAAGGATGGCCACTGGGTCTGGATCCTCGACCGCGGCAAGACGCTCGAACGCGACAAGGACGGACGGCTGGTCAGGGCCATCGGCAGCCTGACCGATATCACCCAGCGCAAGCAAACCGAGGAAAGCCTCATCGTATCGGCGGCAATGCTGGCCGACGAGAAGGAGCGGCTGAGGGTGACGCTGCAGTCGATCGGCGACGCCGTCATCTGCACCGATGCCGCCAACCGCATCACCTTCATGAACCCGGTCGCCGAAAAGCTCACCGGCGTTGTTGGCGCGGAGGCGCTCGGCAAGACGCTTGGCCATGTCTACTGGGCGGTGGACGAAGAAACCGGGCAAAGGATCGGCATGACGCGGCCGGCGCTCGGCAGCGCCAGCCCTGCCGACCAGAACAGTCGCGCCGTCCTCATCCGTCGCGACGACACACGCTGCAGCATCCGCCAGGTGGTGTCGCCGATCATGAACGACCGCCAGGAGTTCTGCGGTCTTGTCATCGTCTTCCAGGACTTCACCGATGCGCGCGCCTTGCAGCGCCAGCTCGCCTATGCCGCCGCGCATGATGCGCTGACCGGCCTTGCCAACCGTTCGAGCTTTATCCGCACCATGGAGGAACTGGTCGACCGGAGCCGCAAGGCCGGCACAGCCAGGTCGGCGGGCGAACATCATTTCATGTTCATCGATCTGGACCATTTCAAGCTGGTCAACGACACTGGCGGGCACGCCGCCGGCGACGCCTTGCTGAAGCGGGTTGCCGAGGCCATTCGCGGTGCGCTTGGGCCGGAGGATATCGTGGCCCGCCTCGGCGGCGACGAATTCGCGGTCATCCTGAAAGCCGGGCCGAGCGCCGGCGCCAGGATTGCCGCACGCTCTGTCATCGACGCCATCCGCGGCCTGCAGTTCAGCTGGGACGGCCGGCCGCATGCGATCGATGCCAGCATCGGGCTGGCGCCAATCCACAGCAACAGCGGTGAAGTCGACGAGATCATCGCCCGGGCCGATGCTGCCTGCTATGCGGCCAAGGCCGCCGGCCGCGGCTGTGTTTCCGTGGCGCCTGACGATACCGGGTCAAGAGGCCAAGCAGAGCCGCCGCTTGCAGCGGCGTCCTGAGGGAGCACGGAACTTTCGTTCTGGTGGTTAGCGCGTCGGAACCGGATGCTCGCCGCGATAGTCGTAGAAGCCGCGCCCGGTCTTGCGGCCGAGCCAGCCGGCCTCGACATATTTCACCAGCAGCGGGCAGGGGCGATATTTCGAATCCGACAGGCCGTCATGCAGCACCTGCATGATCGACAGGCAGGTGTCGAGGCCGATGAAATCGGCGAGCTGCAGCGGTCCCATCGGATGGTTGGCGCCGAGCCGCATGGCGGTGTCGATGGCATCGACCGAGCCGACCCCCTCATAGAGCGTGTAGATCGCCTCGTTGATCATCGGCAACAGAATGCGGTTGACGATGAAGGCCGGAAAATCTTCAGAGACGGTGATCGTCTTGTCGAGCTGTTTCACATAGGCCTTGGCCGCCTCGAAGGTCTGATCCTCGGTAGCGATGCCGCGCACCAGTTCGACCAGCTTCATCAGCGGCACGGGGTTCATGAAATGTATGCCGATAAAACGCTCGGGACGGTCGGTCTGCGCCGCAAGCCGGGTGATCGAAATCGACGAGGTGTTGGTCGCCAGAATGGCTTCCGGGTTGAGCTGGGGACAGAGCTGCGCGTAAATCTTGCGCTTGACCGTCTCGTCCTCGGTCGCCGCCTCGATCACCAGATCGGCACCGGCGAGATCAGCCATGGTGGGGGCTGCGGAAATGCGCGCCATCGCTTCGTTACGCAGCTTTTCCTCAAGCTTGCCGGAGCCGACCTGGCGGGCCATGTTGCCGCTGACCGTGGCAATGCCCTTCTCGATACGGTCGGGCGAGACGTCGTAGATCAGCACCTTGAAACCCGAAAGTGCTGATACATGCGCGATGCCGCCGCCCATCTGGCCGGCGCCGATGATGCCGATCGTCTCGATCTTGGCCATTTGCAGCGATCCCGTCGAAAAGGCCTTTGCGGCCTGCTTTTTGTGCAGTGCAAACTAAAAGGGTGGGGCAGCTTCGTCTACCCCACCCTTTCACAATTTAATACGCTTTGGCAGAAAGCGTCAAAGCGCCTTTTGCAGTTCCGGCAGGATGACGAACAGGTCGCCGACCAGGCCATAATCGGCAACCTGGAAGATCGGCGCCTCTTCGTCCTTGTTGATGGCGACGATGACCTTCGAATCCTTCATGCCGGCAAGGTGCTGGATGGCGCCGGAAATACCGACGGCAATATAGAGGTCAGGCGCCACGACCTTGCCGGTCTGGCCGACCTGCCAATCATTCGGGGCGTAGCCCGCGTCGACGGCAGCGCGCGAGGCGCCAACGGCTGCACCGAGCTTGTCGGCGACCGGCAGGATGACTTCCTGGAACTTTTCCGAGGAGCCGAGCGCGCGGCCGCCCGAAATGATGATCTTGGCCGAGGTCAGTTCCGGACGGTCGGTTTCCGAGAGTTTGTTCTCGACGAAAGTGGAGAGGCCGGGATTGGCCGCGGCCTTCACCGTCTCGACAGCTGCCGAGCCGCCCTCGGGGGCAGCCTGGAAGGAGGCGGTGCGCACAGTGATGACCCTCTTGGCGTCGGTAGACTGCACCGTCTGGATCGCATTGCCAGCATAGATCGGCCGCTTGAACGTGTCTGGTGAAACCACTTCGATGATCTCGGAGACCTGCGCGACATCGAGCAGGGCCGCCACGCGCGGCGAGACGTTCTTGCCCGACGAGGTCGCCGGCCCGATTATGGTGTCGTAGGCGCCGGCCAGTGAGACAACGAGTGCGGCGAGCGGTTCGGCGAGGCGCTCGGCCAGTTCGTCGGCCTCGGCCAGCAGCACCTTGCTCACGCCCTTGAGCTTGGCGGCGGCGTCGGCAGCGCCTTTGGCGCCTTTGCCGGCCACCAGCACATGCACGTCCGAACCGATCTGCAGCGCCGCCGAGAGCGCTTTGGCGGTCTGGTCGGAAAGACTTGCGTTGTCGTGTTCTGCGATGAGGAGAATGGTCATTTTATCTGTTCCTTCCAGTCTCAGAGCACGCCGGCTTCGTTCTTCAGCTTGTCGACCAGTTCGGCGACGCTCTTGACCTTCACGCCCGCCTTGCGGCCGCTGGGCTCCTCGGTCTTGAGCACCTTCAGGCGCGGCTTGACGTCGGCGCCGTAATCGGCCGGGCTCTTTTCGTCGAGCGGCTTCTTCTTGGCCTTCATGATGTTGGGCAGCGAGGCATAGCGCGGCTGGTTGAGGCGAAGATCGGCGGTGATGATCGCCGGCATCTTCAGTTCCACCGTCTGCAGGCCGCCGTCGACTTCGCGCGTCACCTTGGCCTTGTCGCCGTCGATCACGACCTTGGAGGCGAAAGTGCCCTGTGCCCAGCCGAGCAGGGCGGCCAGCATCTGGCCGGTCTGGTTCGAGTCATCATCGATCGCCTGCTTGCCGAGGATCACGAGACCGGGCTGTTCGGCGTCAACGACGCCCTTCAGCACCTTGGCGACGCCGAGCGGCTCGGTCTGCTCGTCGGTCTTGACCAGGATGGCGCGGTCGGCGCCCATGGCGAGCGCGGTGCGGAGCGTTTCCTGCGCCTGCTGCGGGCCGACCGAAACGACGATGATCTCTTCGGCCTTGCCGGCTTCCTTCAGCCGGAGCGCCTCTTCCACCGCGATCTCGTCGAACGGGTTCATCGCCATCTTGACGTTGGCGAGTTCCACCGCCGAACCATCGGCCTTGACGCGAACCTTGACGTTCGCATCCACAACCCGCTTCACGGGCACAAGGATCTTCATTGTCTGTCACCTCTCCTGAGATATCCGGGCGCGCTATAGCAGCGTGCGCCTCCGCAGAGTTGTCGAAAGCCGACATTCCTGACTGAATTCCGGCCAAACGGAATCCTG
This sequence comes from Mesorhizobium sp. M0037, assembly GCF_040323635.1. NCBI lineage: Bacteria > Pseudomonadati > Pseudomonadota > Alphaproteobacteria > Hyphomicrobiales > Phyllobacteriaceae > Mesorhizobium > Mesorhizobium sp. M0037. Next base: position 148,108 of record NZ_JAMYVB010000013.1, read on the forward strand.
GCCGGACGAATTCTGGTCTTCTGCCGCCTAGCGGTGGCGCTCTCCGTAGTTGTGGCGACGCAACACGTCAATATGCCACGGCAGCGGCCAAACCACCCAAATCGGTTCACTTGTGACCGGAAGCGCCACCCCGGCCCCAACGCGTCTCAGGTTGCACGGGAGCGGGACCGGCTGGCGCCGGCCCAGTAGAAGCGGCTGGCTGATCGGCGGGTTGCGGCTCGCCGTCGCCACCGGCGAGCAGCGGCACGCCGCGGCTGCGCATAATGAGCACCAGCACGCCACCGGCAATGATGCCGCCAATATGGCAGGCCCAGGATATCTGGTTTTCGCCGCCGGCGGCAAACATCACCACCTGGAAGCCGATCCACAGGATCAGCGGGATGAAGGCCGGGATACGCAGCGGAATCCGGGCAAAGACCAGCACCCACACTTTCACCCGGGGGTAGAGGACCAGATAGGCGGCGACGACGCCGGCAATGGCGCCGGAGGCGCCGATCAGCGGAACCTCCGAACTCCAGGCGACGAGCCCCTGGAAGAAGGCGCCGGCGATGGCGCAAAGCAGGTAGAAGATGAGGTAGCGGATGTGGCCGAGTGCGTCCTCGACATTGTCGCCGAACACCCACAGGAACAGCATGTTGCCGCCGAGATGAAAGATATCGGCATGCAGGAAGGCATAGGTGAGGTAACTCAGGCTCTCCGGAATGACGACGAATTGGGGCGAGAGTTCTGCCGTATCGTGGACAACGGAAGGAATAAAGCCGAGGCCGAGCACGGCGGCATTGTTGAAATTTTCGCCGCCGATCGTGGTGATGAGAAAGACCAACGCGTTGGCCGCGATCAGCGGATCGTCACATATTGCAGCCGGATGTGGCGCAACCTGTTGGAGTCGTAAAGCGGGATGAACATGCCCCAAGCCCTTTCCCGCCTTCGAGAAAATTCAGCGGTTCTTGCCGGGCACCCATAACACGTCGGCATTTCCGTTGTCATTGACCGCACGAGCGGCGACGAACAGAAAGTCGGAGACGCGGTTTATGTATTTCAGCCCCTCGCGATTGACATGTTCGGCCGGGTCCTGCGCCAGCGCCACCATGATCCGCTCGGCCCGTCGCGCCACGGTGCGGGCAAGATGAAGTGCTGCCGCCGCCGGCGTGCCGCCATTGAGCACGAAGGATTTGAGCGGCTGCAGATCCTTGTTGAGAAGGTCGATATCCTTTTCGACGCGGTCGGTCTGCGAGGCGATGATGCGCAGCGGCTCGTAGCCGAGCGGCTTGCCGTCGTCGGGCACGGCGAGATCGGCGCCGAGGTCGAACAGATCGTTCTGGATGCGGGACAGCATGGCGTCGATGGCGGGATAACTTGCCGCTGTGTGCAGGCGGGCGATGCCGATGCAGGCATTGGCTTCATCGACGGTGCCGTACGCATCGACGCGCAGGTCGGATTTCAGCCTGCGTTCACTGGTGCCGAGGCCAGTGGTGCCGTCATCGCCGGTGCGGGTGTAGATCTTGTTGAGCTTGACCACGTCGCCTCCCGAACGGCCGTCACTTGCGGGTGAAGTACACCACCAGCAGGATCAGTGCCAACGCCAGCGCCTGCAACAGCACGCGCGCCTGCATCAGCTTGTTCGAGCTCACACCGGAGCCGCCGCGCATCATGTTGATGAGGCCGCGGACAAGCACGATCACCACGGCGACCATGACGAGGACGAGGAGGACTTTGATGACGGTTGCCATGATCTGTTCCCAGTTCTGTTGCGGTCAGGCGCGTCTGGCCAGAACGCGGTAGAGCATCGATGCCGGCAGGATGCGCTTGAGCATCACGCCGATCCTGGCCGGCACTGTTACCACATAGTGCGGGCGCGGGCGCCGCGACAGAAGTGCATGGCGCAAGGCCGCATAGACCACCTCCGGCCCCTTTTTCAGCCGCGATGAGCTGCCGCCGGCCCGAAGCCGCGCCAGCTGCGAGGCATAGGCGAGGTGGTGGACGGAATTCTTGTGGTCGATGTTCTTCAGGAACCAGAACAGCCCGTTGCTGGCGATTTTCGAGGTCACTGGCCCCGGTTCGATCAGCGAGACATGGATGCCGCTGCCCCTGAGTTCCTGCTGCATGCACAGCATCAGGCCTTCGAGCGCGTGCTTGGAGGCTGAGTAGGCGCCGCGAAAAGGCACCGGCGCGAGCCCAAGGATGGAGGAACAATGAACGAGGCGGCCATGTCCCTGGCGACGCATTACCGGTACGATGCGTCGGGTGAGGTCGTGCCAGCCGAAGAAATTGGCCTCGAACTGCTCGCGCAATGCCGCAACCGGCAGGTCTTCCACGGCGCCGGGCTGTGCATGGGCGCCGTTGTTGAACAGGGCGTCGAGGCGTCCGCCTGTCCGCTCCAGCACCGAGCCCACAAGGGCTTCGATAGAGTCCGGCTCACGGTAATCGAGGTAAAACGCTTCGATGCCGTCTGCTTCGAGTGCGGCTATGTCTTCAGGCTTGCGCGCCGTTGCAAGCACCCGCCAGCCATCCGCCTTCAGCGCACGGGCGCAGTGGGCGCCTATCCCGGACGAGGCGCCGGTGACGATGATGGTGCGCAACTCTTTGGCAGGCGGGACCGTGGTTTGAGCAAGGGTTGCCATTTGCCACAATCCCTTCCCATATTCGCGGCGTCGAGACAATCGAAGGGAACGCGGCTCTTGATGCGGAATATCGTCGTGCTGCGCCGCGTGCTCTATGACGCGCTTGGCCATTTCAACACCGATGACGGCTGGGCCATGGCCAGCCATCTGGCGATCACTTCGCTGATGGCGCTGTTCCCGTTCCTGATCTTCGCCACCACGCTGGCGAGCTTCCTCGGCGCGCAGGCGTTCGCCGATACTGCCGTGCACCTGGTCTTCGACACCTGGCCCGAACAGATCGCCAAGCCTATCGCGCGCGAAGTGCTCAACGTGCTGACCGTGCGGCGCACCGATCTTTTGACCTACGGCGTGCTGCTGGCGGCCTATTTCGCCTCCAACGGCATCGAGGCGCTGCGCACCTCGCTCAACCGCGCCTACCGCGTCGCCGAAACGCGCGGCATCATCTACCGCCGGGTGCAGAGCATTTTCTTCGTGCTGATCGCGACGGCCGGTTTCCTGGCGATCAGCGTGCTCCTGGTCTTTGCGCCCTTGCTGGCGCGGCTGGCGGAAGCTCATTTCGAGTGGATCAAACCCTATACGGGCACGATCACGCTGTGGCGTTACGTCATCGCCTCAACCGTCATCATTGGTGGCTTGTTTGCCGTCCACTATTGGCTGCCGGCGGGCAAGCGCCGCTTTGTCTCGCTGGTGCCTGGCATCATTTTCACTCTGGCTGCGTGGCTTGTCGGCTCGACGATGTTCGCGACCTACCTCGACCATTTCTCGTCCTATGTGACGACCTATGCCGGCCTCGCCTCGATCATGATCGCCGTGGTTTTCCTCTATATGCTGTCGGCGATCTTCATCCTCGGCGGCGAACTCAATGCAGCGATCAGCCGCTTTCTCGAAGCGCGCGCGCGTGTCGGCAGCTAGGTTTTGGCTGGCCGAGCCGTGGCCAGCCCGACGCCGAGCGTCGCGATTGCCATGCCGACGATCTGCACGAGGCTGAGCCGTTCGCCGAACAGCGCCCAGGCGATGACAGCGGTGACGGCCGGCACCAGGTAGAACAGCGACGCGACCTTCGACATCTCGCCGTCGCGGATCATCACCATCAGCAAGAAGATGGCGCCGATCGACAGCACCAGGACCAGCCAGGCCATGGCGAAGATCAGTTCGCCGTTGATGATCACCGTGTGGGTCTCAAGGGCCAGCGAAGCCAGGATCATCAGCGAGCCGCCGCCGATATATTGCCACATCGTCGCCGCCACCAGGTCGCCACCCGAGGCATAGCGCTTCTGCCAGATGGTCCCGGCGCTCATGCCCAGCACCGAGACCAGCGACGCCGCCAGGGTTTCGGGCGTAACGCCGCCGCCGAGAGCGCCGAGCTTTGGCCACAGCACGATGATCACCCCCACAAGGCCGACGGCAAGGCCGGCCCAGTGGCGCGGCAGGATGGCCTCGCCGAGGAACCGGCCGGCAAGCACGGCCGTGATCAGTGGCTGCAGGCCGACGATCAGCGCCGAAAGCCCGGCGGGCATGCCCCTGTGGATCGCCCAGAACACCGCGCCGAGATAGATGCCATGCATGAGGATGCCAGAGACCGTGGCGTGAAGCGCTTCTGCCCTTGTGGCTCGCTTCGAGCCAAGCACGAGCATCAGGCCGGCGAGCAGCAAGGCGGCGATGACAAAGCGGGCCGCCAGAAAGGTGAAGGGCTCCGCCCAGGGCATGGCGTAGCGCGCGCCGATGAAACCTGTCGCCCACAGGACGACAAACGAGGCGGGGATGAACCGCTTGAGACTGTGCATTTCGGGGAAGCCGTTTCCGGTGGAGAGGTCCGATTCGGTGAAGAGATAAATACGGCAATTGCTCTAATGCGGTTCAATCCGGCAAGCAAAGTGAAACAATTGGTACATAAGCTCATCCTGATGTAGGAGGTGGCCGAATTCAAAGGGCGGCGTCAGGGCAATCGACTTCTGTCGATCGATCCGGCGACATGGCGTTTTGGCTTCGACAGGGAGCGCGCATGCTGTTGCATCTCGATACAAGCTGGCTGTTGATGACGGTGGCCAGTGTGACCGTGTTCGGCTTCTTCTTCGGCTCAGCGCTCGACGCCATCATGCAGGAGGACGGTTTTGGGTCGACCGGCAACACGCTGCTGTTCACGCTCGGCTTTTTCGCCGCGGTCATGGCCGCGAACGAACATGGCATCGTCCTGAGAGATCTGAAGCTCGCGGTTGCCTGGGGACTGGGCGGCGCCTTCGCGTTTATCGGCGCGTTGGCGCTGCTCAAGGCGGGGCTAGCCCGGCTTTAGTCAGAGCCCGACCAGCCGCCTGACATCGTCCGGCGACATGCCTGCCTGCCTCAGCGCGGCATGGCCGGTATCAGCAAAACTCTTCGACAGTTTGCGCCCATCCGGTCCGAGTATGAGACGGTGGTGGAAATACTGCGGCTGGCCGAGGCCGAGCAGTTCCTGCAGCAGGCGCTGGATGCCGGTCGCGGAATAAAGGTCGCGGCCACGCACGACATGGCTGACGCCTTGCAGAGCGTCGTCGACGACGACGGCCAGGTGATAGCTGGTCGGGATGCCGCGGCGCGCCAGAATGACGTCGCCCCAGTCCTGCGGACGCGCCTCGACACGCTGCGTCGCCGAAAGCGTCTCGTTGGTGAATTCGCGCCAGGACAAATCCGTGCCGACGCGCGCCAGCGCTGCATCGACGTCGAGGCGCCAGGCGAAGGGCGCATTTTCGGCGATGCGGCGGTTGCGTTCGCTGATCGGCAGCGCCTTGTCGGCGCCGGGATAAAGCGGCACGCCGTCCGGGTCGCGCGGCCAGTCGCGGCCGCGTTTTTCGCTGTCGGCGATGAAGGCCCTGATCTCGCCACGGCTCATGAAGGCAGGGTAGACGAGTTCTTCGCGGACCAGCCGGTCGAGCACGGCCCGGTAGTCGGTGAAATGCTCGGCCTGGCGCCGCACCGGCTGTTCCCATTCGAGACCTAACCATTCGAGGTCGCGAAAGATGCCGGCCTCGAATTCAGGCGTGCAGCGGATCGTGTCGATGTCCTCGATGCGCAGCAGCAGGCGGCCGCCGGCCGCACGCGCCAGTTGCTGGTTGAGCAGTGCCGAATAGGCATGGCCGAGATGCAGTTCGCCATTCGGGCTCGGCGCGAAGCGGAATGTCAGGAGCGTCATCTCACAAGCGGCAATCGGGTTGTGCAGCGGTTTTGCCAATTGCTACCGTGCGGCCGGTTCAGGAACAAGAAAACATGCAACGCGTCGCGACACTGGACGATATTGCGCGCGGGTTGGATGCGCTTTGCGCAATCGATCCGCGCCTGGAAAAGGTGCGCGGCATGGCCGGCGAGGTGCCGCTGCGGCTGTCGGAACCCGGTTTTCGAAGCCTGGCCTCCATTATCGTTTCGCAACAAGTATCCCGTGCGAGCGCCGATGCGATTTTCGGCCGGCTGGTGAAACTGGTCGATCCGCTAACGCCGCAGGCGATCCTTGCCGCCGGCGAGGACATGTTTCGCGAGGCCGGGCTGTCGCGGCCGAAGCAGCGCGGTCTGATCGCGGTTGCGCAGGCCGTGGTTGAGGGGCTCGACCTGCATCACCTCTGTTCGCTCGACGCCGAGGAGGCGATCGCAGCGATGGTTGCGGTGCCGGGCATCGGCCCGTGGACGGCGGAGGTCTATCTCCTGTTTGCCGCCGGCCACCCCGATATTTTCCCCGCTCGCGACGTCGCGCTGCAAAGCGCGGTTGGCCACGCGTTGGGCATCGAACCGCGTCCGCCGGAGAAAACGCTCATCGCCCTGGCCGAATCATGGAGCCCGTGGCGAGGCGTCGCATCGCGGCTTTTCTGGTCCTATTATCGCGAAACCAGGGGCCGGGACGCAGCACCTCCGGCCTGAAATCGTAAAAAAGCATGAAAATCCTGCATTTTTGCCGCTTTTGGCTGATGACAATCCGCTTCACATCCCTGTCATGTCGGGCTTACAGTATCCGCGCCGATCGGTTCTAGAATGAGGAGGTCAACAAGGTGACGGTTGCCGTATCTCCGGATGGGCTTCCTGCGCTGGTGCTGAATGCGGATTACCGTCCGCTCAGCTATTACCCCTTGTCGCTCTGGTCCTGGCAGGACGCCATCAAGGCGGTGTTCCTCGACCGGGTCAACATCGTCGCCGAATACGAGCATGCGGTGTCTTCGCCGACCTTTTCGATGAAGCTGCCCAGCGTCGTCAGCCTGAAGGCCTATGTGAAGCCGTCGAGGCACCCGGCATTCACCCGCTTCAACGTGTTCCTGCGCGACCGCTTCCAGTGCCAGTATTGCGGCACGCCCGAGGATCTGACCTTTGACCACGTCATCCCGCGCCATCGCGGCGGGGCGACGACGTGGGAGAATGTCGTGGCCGCCTGTTCACCCTGCAATCTGAGGAAGGGCGGCATGATGCCGGCGCACGCCAAGATGTGGCCGCTGCAGAAGCCCTACCAGCCGACCGTGCACGACCTGCACAACAATGGCCGGCTGTTCCCGCCCAACCATCTGCATGAAAGCTGGATGGATTATCTCTACTGGGATGTGGAGTTGGAGCCGTAGGGATTGGCGCGATCGGCCTTGCCAGGGCAATCGCCGATGTTAGGTGCTGCCCCTCATCCGGCTGCCGCCACCTTCTCCCCCTATAGTGACGGGAGAAGGGAATTGGCTGCAAATTTGGCGCCCTTCTTTCAGCGTTCGGGATTGGCGAAACCATTGATGACTGCGTCTTTCTCCCCGTCACTATACGGGGAGAAATGCCCGGCAGGGCAATGAGGGGCGGTGCCAACATTTAGAGACTGGCCGCATGGCGCGACCTCGCGCTTGATTAATCGCGCGCCAGCGCGCTGCGGAAGGCGATGGCGGCGAGGATGAAGCTGGCTATGGCGTTCCAGCCGGCCAGCGACAGGCCGAGGATACGAAGGGCTGCCTTGTCGCAGGATGGCGGCACGAATTTGTCGAGCGCGTCGAGCACGCCCTTGCCGCCGGTATCGACCGGGCCGGCGCCGGCCGTGCAATCGGCCGGACCCTGCCACCAGGCCCATTCGACGCCCGAATGATAGACGCCGAGATAGAGCCCGTAGAGCATCAGCAGGCCGCCGACGGCAAGCAGGCCGCGCGTCAGCCATGCGGGTGCGCTGAACATCGAGGCGATCACCGCCAGCAGCATCAGCGGGGCGCCGATATAATAGGGCGTGCGCTGTTCCAGGCAGAGATGGCAGGGGATGTAGCCGCCTATGTGCTGGAAGGCGAGCGCGGAGCCGACCGTGGCGGCCATGGCCACGGTGAGAAACAAAGCGGTGCGCGTCCGCTGGCGTCCGGTATCGGCTGTCATCGTGGCTGTCATGTTTCGTCCGTTGAATTCGCCGTCCGCCGGCATAGTCCTGACCCACCGCCCGCCTTGGGCGGTCAGAAGGCGTATTTGACGACGATATAGAGCAAAATCAGGGCGGCGGCGCCGGCGCCGACGATCAATCCCAAACGCTTCTCGATGAATTCCTTGATCTCCTCGCCATAGCGGCGCAGCAGCCAGGCAAGAAGCAGGAAACGAGCGCCACGCGCCAGGATGGCGGAGACGATGAAGACGACAAGATTGACGTGGAGGGCGCCTGCCAGAATGGTGACCACCTTGATCGGCGGCAGGTGGGCGGCACCCGATGTGACGAGCAGCACCAGCATCAGCCCGGTGCCGGCCGACTGCCACCTCTCGAACGCGTCAAGGCCGCCAAAGTGCTCCAGCATCGGCCGTGCTATCGTGTCGTAGGCATAGTAGCCGATCAGCCAGCCGGCAATGCCGCCCAGCACGGACGCAACGGTGGCGGTCAGCGCGTAGCGATAGGCGCGTTCGGGCCGCGCCAACGCCATGGGCAGGTACAAGACGTCGGCAGGTATGAAAAACACCGAGCTTTCGACGAAGGCGATGAAGGCCAGCCACCATTCGGCGGATTTGCGGGCCGCCAGCGACAAGGTCCAGTCGTAAAGTCCGCGAAGCATCGGCTCTCCTGGATGCAGGTTGCCACACGCAACGCGCTTTGATGCGCGTCTGTCTAGAAAGATTTTCCGCGCCGCACAATGGCAGGAGCTTCACGAAACAGAAAGGCGGGCTTTTGCCGCAAGCAGGGCACGGCGGCGCATTTGGCCAGTTGACGAACAGGCCTCCAACCGTATAGTCCGCGCCCATCCAGGCCTTTGGGCCTGAGCCCCTATGGCGGAATTGGTAGACGCGCTCGACTCAAAATCGAGTTCCGCAAGGAGTGCTGGTTCGATTCCGGCTAGGGGCACCATTTTTGATCTCACGCCAGTTCGCTTCGCTCATGGGCTCCGATGGGGCGGCCTGACCGGCCGACGGGCGGTCGCCCTTGCGAACCCTCCGGGTTCGAACAGTGCCTCGAACACAGAGCCAACCGCGGCTGCTGAGGATGACAGCGATAGCGCCAATCAGCGGCGGCCGGTAGCCCCGCTCTACGTGCTCTCAGGCCGCCGCACGGTGTTCTTCACGGGCAGCTTCCCACACTTCGCGGGCCGCGTCGGCGTTCATGACCGCGATCCCCAATCCCACCGCCAAATCGGGCCACGCGGAATGCCAGAGCAAGGCCGTGACCAACCCTGCGGCAATAATGGCGATGTTGGCCAAGGCGTCGTTGCGGGCCGACAGGAAGGCCGCCTTTGTGAGGCTGCCGCCACGATGCCGGTGCGCGGCCAGCATGTAGGCACAGGACAGGTTGACGGCGAGAGCGCCAAGTCCCGCCAAGGTCAAGGCGATGGGCTGCGGCGGCACCGGCACGTTGAACTTCTCCCAAGCCGTCCAGAGCGTTGCCAGACCCGGCATGAGAAGGATGAGCGCCAATGCCATCCCCACCCGCGCACGGGAGCGCACAGACCACCCAAGTGCGAGCAGGATAAGGAGGTTCACGGAAGCATCTTCAAGAAAGTCGATGCTGTCGGCGAACAGGGACACTGATCCAATGGCGAGCGCCACAGCGAACTCGATCCCGAAATAGGCAAGATTGAGAAGCGCGACGATGAGGACGATGCGGCGAAGGTTCATCTTCTGGGCAGTATCCGAAACCAGTGTGTGGAGCTACAGCTTCGCGGTTTCCAAGGAAAGCCCCTGCTCGTTCCGGGTCCCGGCCGATGGGCGGTTGCCCTTGCGACCTTTTGCGTTCGAGCCGCGCCTCGAACACGGACTTAGCGCATATTCCCCGTATGCCCTTGCGAATACCGCCCCGGCTGTGGCCACACCGTCAGGCCGTGCGGCTCTGAGCCAACCCGAAACTTGGTCACCGTGCCTGATGTCGTGTCGATCATGTAGGCGGCACTGTCGAAGCGGCCGGACAGCCATAGTTGTTTGCCGTCGGCGCTGACGTTGCCCATGTCGGGGCTGCCGCCGCCGGGGATCGGCCATTGCGTGACGACCGCGCGGGTAGCGAAGTCGATCACCGTCACGCTGCCCGGTCCCTTTGCCTGGCCCTGCTCCATCTTGTGCGAGCCCCGGTTCGAGACATAGAGCCGCTTGCCGTCGCGGCTGACGACGAAGCCATGGGCGCCGATGCCGGTCGGGATGAAGCCGATTTCCTTGAAACTGTCGCCATCGACGAGGAACACGCCGTCATTCATCATGTCGGCGACGTAAAAAACCTTGCCGTCGGGCGAGAGGCGGATGTCCTGCGGCATGCCCATTTTCGAGAAGTCGAGATGGCCAAGCACCTTCTGGTTCTTCAGGTCGATCTTGGCCAACCCGCCATTGCCGTATTCGCAGGTGAAGATCGCGTAGGCGCCGTCGACGGAGAAATCGGCGTGGTTGATGCCGGGACAAGTGGGCGTCGGCAGGGCCGACTTCAGCGCCATGGTGTGAGGATCGCGGAAATCGAGCCGCTCCAGGGCTTCGTCGACGACAATGGCCGCGCCCGGCATGAAATACAAATTGTAGGGATCGTCCACGGCGATCTGCGGGCCGGGCTTGCCGGTCATCGGGTCGATCGGCGTCAGGCTGCCGTTCTTGCCGGTGCCATTGTTGGCGACCCAGAGCGTCTTCAGGTCCCAGGACGGCACGACGTGCTGCGGTTTGCTGCCGACCGGGAACCTGTCGACTTCCTTGAGCGTCATGGTGTCGATTACCGTGACGCTGTTGGAGGAGCGGTTCGGCACATAGACGCGCGGCAGTGCACCCAGCGTGGCCGGGCTGAGATGGCCGGCGGCGGTGTGGCTGTAGATGTTGATGGACGGTGCGGGCTCGCTGCAATCCTCGGGGCAGCTATCGGCCCGGGCGCGGACAGGCAGCAGTGCAAGCAGCGAAAAGGCCGCACGGGGACCGGCGTGACGCAAGAAGGTTCTGATCATCAGGATGGCTTGTCGTGAAGGCCGGCCGAAATTGCCGCGCGAGCCATAGCTGGTGTCTTGCCGTTGATCCAGTGGCTATCGCCGTCCCAGCAAACTCTTCACGCGGTTGCGCAGCAGGCGGGCCATGTTGCGGGTCTCGCGGTAGAGATGCAGCTGCGAGGCGGCCTGGCGGGCCAGCCGATCGGCATCCGGCGTCAGTCCGATCACCAGCGAGCCCATCGGCTTGCGCTCGCTCCACAGCCGGCTCATCACCGGATGGTCGGGCACGGCGCAGGAATCAGTCATCATAATGTTGGGGTCGTCGAGATGCTGCCTGGTCACCTCGATCATCAACAGCGTGCCCGGCGAATAGGTCGCCAGCGTCTCGTCATAGGCGGTCTTCCAGGTGTAGGCGACGCCGGCCTCGACGAAGACGACCAGGCAGGCGATCGTGCGGCCGTCCAGCGTCAGCGAATGGATGCGGCACATGTCGTGCTCGGCCAGCCGGTGCACGGCTTCGCGGGCAAAGGCGGCGCGGTAGCGGTCGATGGCCATGGCGGTGCGCTCGCGGCCCTTCCAGCCGGCGGCTTCCAGCGTCAAAAAACTTTCGATGGCGTGGCGGATTTCGTCCGGTCCCCGCGCCACGACATGTTCCAGCCTGCCGAGATCCCCCAGGCGCCGCTTCAGGCGGCGGAATTCGCGGTAGTGGTGCGCGCGCAGCGATGCCTTCAGATACGCCTCGCCGTCGAGCGTACTTTCGAGCACCGGCCGGTCCGCCTTGCCGGTGGTGACCATTGTCAGGCCGCGCGTCTCGGCAACGGTGGCCAGCACGCTGGCCAATGGGCCGTCGAGGCGCATGTCGGGCAGCACGAAGACCTTCGGCAGCTTGAGATGCGGCCGCGACAGCATGCCGAAGAAATCCTCGACGACGCCGATCGGGTCGTCATGGTCGACCAGCGGCGTGCCGATCGGCCCGAACGGGCTCGACCAGGTGCGCATCACCGGAACGCCGAGCGGCACGGCCGGCCGCTCGACCGAGAACGGCACCAGCAGGCGCAGCCGGTTGCGGTATTCGTCGCCGTCGCGGATCACTGCCAGCTTGACCTCGCGATCTTCCAGCCGGGGCATGGCCGGCGCCAGAAAGCGCGGGTTGAAGAAGACGTTGGGCTCGATCGTGCGGGTGCACAGATAGTCGAGTTCCTCGACCAGTTCGAAGCCGGCCGAAGCCGGATAGATCGCCAGCTTGCGCAGCGGCCGGTTGTTGGCGAGGATCTCGAGATGCGCCGGATCGGCATCGCGCGCCAGACCGGCAAGGCCCGACACCATGGCGCCGGCCGGACCGCCGCTGGTTTCCTCGATCAGCGGGATGGCGGCCATCAGGCGGCTCGCTTTGCTGCGGGCACGAAGATCAGCATGACGATGCCGAGCTTGCGCCAGACGGTGAAGGACAGGGCGCTGGCCTCGAAGACCATGGCGAGGCTGGTGGCGATCGCCGCGCCCCACAGGCCGAAGAGCGGGATGAGCACCACGTTGAGACCGATGTTGAAGGCCAGCGTCATGGCATAGACGGCGGCGCAGATGTTCTGGTTGCCGCTCATCGTCAGAAGGCTTTCGCACGGGCCGACGGCGGCGCGCGCCACGACGCCGAACACCAGCAGGAACAGCAGCGGATAGCCGGCGGTGAATTCGGGGCCGAACAGAACCAGCATCGGTTCGCCGAGCGCCAGCACCAGCAGCGCCATCAGCAGCGAGGGCCAGAACGTCCACGACACGGTCTCGCGGGCGAAGGCGGCGAGCTTTTCCGGTTCGCCATGGGTGAACTGCGCATAACGCTGGGCGACGCCGGCCTTGACGGAGAAATAGACGAAATGCACCAGCGCCAGCGTTTTGACGGTGGCGAAATAGACGGCGACGTCATTGGGCTGGAGATAGGCGCCGACCATCAGCACATCGGCGTTGGTGAGCAGGAAGAAGAAGCTCTCGACCAGGAAGATCGGCAGCGAGACGATGAACCACTCGGCGAAATGCACCTTCATCGGCCCGGACGGGATATTCCTGCCCATGCGTGTGGTCACGCCGATGAGCTGGCCGAGCGTTGTGGCGTAGGTGGCGGCGATCGAAGCGAAGATCGCTGTCCTGGCGTCGGGCGCATAGCCCAGCGCCAGCATCAGCGCCATCAGCGCCAGGATCAGCACCGGCCGCACCAGATAGGTCGGCGACAACGCAAACAACGCCCAGGAATTGGCGCGTGACTGGCCTTGCAGCAGATCGCCCATGGCGATCATCGGCAGGCAGAACAGGCCGAGGATGAAGGGCATCACATAGTAGCTCTCGATCCAGTTCGCGCAAAGCCAGACGCCCAGTGCGCCAAGTCCGGCGATCGCGGTCGAGGCAATCAGCACGAACAGGCGGCTGGCGACCACGATGCCGCGCAGCTCGGCCATCATGTTGCGTTCGCGGTATTCGGGGATGAAGCGGATGACCGAGGTGTGGAAGCCGAGGCAAGCAAGGTTGCCGACGATGACCATCGTCACCCAGACGAGGACGAAGATGCCGTATTCGAACGAGCCCATCCAGCGCGCCATCAGCACCTGGCTGATGAAGGCGATGACGGCGCTGACGATGCGGATGGCAAAGGCGATCAGCGACATGCGCCCGGCTTCGCCGCGCTCGTCGGCGGTGAACAGCACCGCATCGATCCGGCCAAGCAGAGGCCCCATGCGCAGCGCCAAGCGCTGCGGCAAGAACCGCCCGGCCGTCGTCGCCGCGGAAAACCGCACCCCGATGTCTCTCCGTTTTCCGCCTCTTTTCAAGGTTTCGATGTATCCGAAACACCTTAAGAAAGGGTGGGCAGGTGCGGGTGCGCCGAGGGGCCAAGGATGGCCGCGTGTGCAAGGTGCGTCATCGTATGCCGGGGCATAACAAAAGGCGAGCGAACGCCGGGGAAGACTGGGGAGCCGGTCGGCGTTTCGCTCGCCCCTCCCCCGCCAATGGGGATGGCCAGGCACCGGATGTCCGGTGCCCGAGGTGTCACATGTGAGGCGTTACATCCCCTTCATGGCGTCGCACGACACGTTCGGGTTCATGTCGGCGAAGGCGCCCGTCGGGTTCTGTTTCCATGCCCAGACGTGCAGTTCGTAGAACGGGCCGAGGCCGTAGCGATTGGGGGCGCTGTTGAAGTTGAACAGCTGGCCTTCGAGCGAGGCCGGGCCTTTCGAGGTGATGTATTCGACCGCTATCAGCTTCAGGCTGCCGTCGGCCGTCGGCTCGTACATCACCGCTTCGGGCTTGGCGACATCGACGGCATCGTCCTTGAGATAGGCGCCGTTGACATAGTGGATGCCCATGGCGCCGCCGGTGATGCCGCTGGCGCAAGGGATGGGGGCATAGCCTTCGGCGGTGGCGGCTGCCACATTTTCGAAGCGGCTGTTGGCGGCGCGCACCTTTTCGGCCAGCGGATTGGCGTCGTGCGCCTGGGCGGCCGCACCCGCCGCGATCGAGATGGCGGCGAAAGCCGCGAAGCGTGTCGTCCAAAGAGTTATGGTCATGGTCTTCCGTCCGTTTGTTGACGCTTAAGGCGACGGCGGCCGATGCCGAAACGCCGGTGGCGTGGTTTAAGGATTGGGGACAGTTTTGTCCCTGCCGGCTGTGCGATGGATATGCCGCTTCGGTTGCCGAGCTTTGACCGCCGCGCTAAAAAAATGAGCAAAATCAACGATCCCAAAAGTAATATTGCCAATATTCCTGCGGGACGTCCCGCTCCGATAGCCCGATGTCGCGCCTCAGATAGTCGCCTTCCGGGGGCAAGCGCCGCCTTTCAGACAGATACGCAGGCAGCTTCGACGCGAACCGCCATAGACGGCCGAGCACGGAGGTTGGCCGGCCGGTCTTTCCCAGGACAGGCCCGATTCCACCGAGCGGCAGGCCATCAGGCAGTTCGCCATGGCCGCGAAGGACAGTTTGATGCTCATCATCGTGGCGACCGAACGCAGGATCAGAGGTAAAAGTAAGGGTCAAGAACCCGCACCTCCGTAATCTTGTCGACCGGCAGCGAGTTTTTCTGAGCGGTGCTGCGGATAGCTTCGGGCGTCGGCGCGTCGTAGATGCAGAAGCTGTGCTTCTTGTCGGGCGTGACGAAGGACTGGATCCAGGTGACGCCCTTTTCGGCATTGCGCATGACGACGCCGCCCACCGCGCTGGCGCCGATATCGGTCATCGGTATGTTGAGGCCGTCCGGAAATGTGCGTTCAATCAGGTAGCGAGGCATGGAAGGTTTCCTTTTCCATTGGTTCACGCTCGATCGGAGCGCTGCTGGACGTTGACCACGCCGGCCCGGGCCGCGCATCGGAACGATTCCCCATATTTGGCGGGACGATTCCCTATATTGGCGTCGTTCTTTGTGGAAAGAGGCACGGCAATGTGTGCGAAGTCACATTGCGGCGCTTTCTTCACGGGCTAATCGTGAGCGGCCCGCCATGGTGGGAAAACTCCGATCCTGTGAGACGATGACAATGATGCTTCTGGAACGGCAGATGCAGCTGCAGCAGCTGGAGACACTGCTTGGCGATGCAATACGCGGCCATGGCCGCATCGCCGTGCTGGCCGGGGAGGCCGGCGCCGGCAAGACGGCGCTTGTCGAGGCATTCGCGGCCCGTGTCGGAGAGAGCGCGGCGACGTTGCGCAGCGCTTGCGAGGACCTGTCGATCCCCGATCCGCTGGGGCCGCTTTACGATCTGGCCCGTGAGGCGCAATGGGCGCTGCCGCGCGCAATCGACGCCCGGCATGGGCAGAGACTGCCGCTGTTTTCCGATGCGCTCGACGCCTTTGCGGCCAAGGGACCGAGCCTGCTGGTGATCGAAGACCTGCACTGGGCCGACGATGCGACGCTCGATTTCGTGCGCTTCCTTGGCCGGCGTATCGCCAACACCCACATCCTGCTGTTGCTGACGGCGCGCACCGACCGCAGCGAGGGACAGATGCGGGTGCGCCGCGCCCTGGGCGAAATCCCGGCCGGCAGCGTGGCGCGCATCGACGTGCCGCTGCTCAGCGAGGCGGCCGTGCTGTCGCTCGCCGATGCGGCCGGACGCGACGGCGACGCCATCTACCGGGCGACCGCCGGCAATGCCTTCTTCGTTACCGAATTGCTGTCGGCGGAAAACGAAACGGCGCTGCCGGCAAGCGTGCGCGACGCCGTGTTGGCGCGGGCTGAACGGCTGTCGCCAGGCGCCCGCGCAATGCTCGACGCGGTGTCGGTGTTTCCGCGCCGCGCCGACGTCTGGGCTCTGCAGGGCCTGTGCGGCGTCGCCAGCGCCGGCCAGCTGGCCGAGTGTGTCGCCAACGGCCTGCTCGACGATCTGGGCGACGGCTACGCCTTCCGGCACGACATCGCGCGGCGCGCCATCGAGATGATGCTGACGACGTCGCACAGGCGGGAATTCAACCAGCGTGCGCTGGCGGCACTGCTCGAAAATGGCGACGTCTCCACAGGCCGCCTGGTGCATCATGCGGTCGAGGCGCATAATCTGGCGGCGGTGCGCGAACTTGCGCCAATCGCCGCGCGCGAGGCGTCGCGCGTCGGCGCCCATCGCGATGCCGCCGGCTATTACGAGATCGCCCTGCAGCAGGCCGACAGCCTGCCGGTGATCGAGCGCGCCGCGCTCTACGAAAGTCATGCCTTCGAGTGCCATCTCATCGGCAAGATCGATGATGCGCTTGCAGCGCAGGGACAGGCGCGCCGGTTGCATCAGGCAGACGGCAACAGGCTGAAGGAGGGCGACAGCCTGAGATGGCTCTCCCGGCTGAGCGAAATGGGCGATGACCGCGAGGCGGCGGCCGCCTTCGGCGCCGAGGCTGTGGCGATGCTGGAAGCGGCTCCCGCCGGTCCCGAACTCGCCATGGCCTATTCGAACCTTTCGCATCTGGCGATGCTGTCGGAGAGGGTGGAGGACACGCTGTTCTATGGCGAGAAGGCAGCGGCGCTGGCTGCGCGGATGAACCGTCCCGACATCGCCTCGCATGCCCTCAACAATGTCGGCTGCGTCGAGCAGTGGCTCAATCCGGATGCCGGACGCCTGCGCCTCGACCAAAGCCTTGAAATTGCGCTCCAGGGCAATTTCCAGGAACATGCCGCGCGCGCCTTCACCAACCGCGCCTGTTTCGAGATCACCCAGATGAGCTACGACGCGGCACGTCCGGTGCTCGAGAGCGGCATCCACTATTGCACCGAGAACGACCTCGGCACCTGGCGCGACTATCTCAGGGGCATGCTGGCCGATGTGCAACTGCGTCAGGGCCAATGGGATGAGGCCGCCGCGACGGCAAGCGATGTCATCGATAATGATCGGACAACCACCGTGGGCCGGTTTCCGGCGCTGCTGGCACTGGCGAAACTGCGCCTGAGGCGCGGCGATCCCTCGGCCGAGCCGCTGTTCGCCGAAATGGCGCGCCTGGTCGGAAGCGGCGGCGACCTGCAGATGCTGAGCTCTTACGCGGCGCTGATGGCGGAGCAGGCATGGCTGGGCCTGGCCGACAGGCAAGAGGCGCTGGCGCTGATCACCCGCGCCGAAACGCCGGTGCGCTCGCGTGCCCATGTCGGGGAGCTGGCGCTGTGGCGAACATTGCTCTCTCCCGGTATGCCGGCCGGCGACACCGCCGACATGGCGACACCATACCGGCTGCTTCTAACCGGCGACTGGCGTTCGGCTTCGGCACTCTGGGCCGAATTGAATGCGCCATACGAGCGCGGACTGGCGCTCATCCTCGGCGACGACGAGGGGCAGCGGCTGGCATTGGATATTTTCGACGGCCTGGGGGCAAGGCCGGCAGCCCAGCGCCTGCGCGATATCATGCGCAAGAACGGCGTTGGCGGCATCGCCCGCGGCCCGCGCCGCTCGACGCGCGCCAACCTCGCCGGCCTCACCTTGCGCCAGATGCAGGTGCTGCAGCTGATCGAACGCGGCCTCTCCAACAAGCGGATCGCCGAGCAATTGACGATTTCGCCAAAGACGGTCGATCACCATGTCTCGGCGGTGCTGGGCAAGCTGGATGCGGTGTCGCGCGGCGAGGCGACAGCGACCGCGCGCGATTCGGGGTTGTTGTGAGGTTTTGACGAGGGTTGGACCGAGAGGTCGCGATCCTTCGCACCCCCCTCTGTCCTGCCGGACATCTGCCCCTCAAGGGGGGAGATTGGCTGTCGCTGTAGCTTTCGCCAATTGTCGAAATTGAAAGAAGTTACGGCGCCGAAGCTGCTGATCTCCCCCCTTGAGGGGGAGATGGCCGGCACGCCAGAGGGGGGTGCTGTCCCGCCGACCTAGCCTTCGAAATCAGGCAAACGCGCCATGGCAGTGCTTGTATTTCTTGCCGGAGCCGCAGGGGCAGGCTTCGTTGCGGCCGATCTTGCCCCAGGTCGCCTGGTTGTTCGGATCGCGGTCTTCGGGAGCGACGATGGCGTTGCTCTCCTGGCGGACCAGAAGTGCGGTCTCGCCGCCCTCGAAATCGTCCTCGCCCGTGGTGCCGTCAATGTGGCTGCCGAACATTTCAGGCGCTTCGGGCGGCGGTGCTTCGGCGGCCTGGCGGACCAGTTCGACGCGCATCAATTGCGCGGTGACGGCCTGGCGCAGATTGCCGAGCAGCGCCTGGAACAGCTCGAACGCCTCGCTCTTGTATTCCTGCAGCGGGTCGCGCTGGGCGTAGCCGCGGAAGCCGACGACCGAACGCAGATGGTCGAGGTTGACGATGTGCTCGCGCCACAGATGATCGAGCGTCTGCAACACCACCGAGCGTTCGACATAGCTCATCACGTCTGGGCCGAAGCGCTCGGCGCGCTCCTTGGCGGCGGCGTCGGCGGCCTTGGTCAGGCGCTCGCGGATGTCGTCCTCGGCAATGCCTTCTTCCTTGACCCAGTCCTCGACCGGCAGGTCGAGATTGAGGAATTCGGCGACCTCGGCCTTGAGGCCGGCGACGTTCCACTGCTCGGCATAGGCGTTTTCGGGGATGTTCTTGGTGACGATCTCCTCGATGACGCCTTCGCGCATCTCGGCGATCGTCTCGGACAGGCCTTCGCCGTCCATCAATTCGATGCGCTGCTCGAACACCACCTTGCGCTGGTCGTTCGAGACGTCGTCGTATTTCAACAGGTTCTTGCGGATGTCGAAGTTGCGCGCTTCGACCTTCTTCTGCGCCTTTTCCAGCGCCTTGTTGATCCACGGATGGATGATGGCCTCGTCTTCCTTGAGGCCAAGCTTCTGCAGCATGCCGTCCATGCGCTCGGAGCCGAAGATGCGCATCAGATCGTCCTGCAGCGACAGGAAGAATTTCGAACGGCCGGGGTCGCCCTGGCGGCCGGAGCGGCCGCGGAGCTGGTTGTCGATGCGGCGCGATTCATGGCGCTCGGTGGCCAGCACGTAGAGGCCGCCGGCGGCCAGCGCCTTTTCCTTCAGGCGCTCGACATCGGCAATGATTTCCTTTTCGCGCGCCTCGCGCTCGGGACCAGCAGGCATGTCGCCCAGTTCGTCCTCGATGCGCATCTCGGCGTTGCCGCCGAGCTTGATGTCGGTGCCGCGTCCCGCCATGTTGGTGGCGATGGTGATGGCGCCGGGCTTGCCGGCCTGGGCGACGATGGCCGCTTCGCGCTCGTGATGGCGGGCGTTCAGCACTTCGAAATCCTTGAACCCTTCCTTGCGCAGGCGCTCGGCCAGTTGCTCGGATTTTTCAATGGAGGTGGTGCCGACCAGCGTCGGCTGGCCCTTGGCGCGCGCTTCCTTGATCTCCTTGACGATCGCCTTGTACTTCTCCTCGACCGTCCGGTAGACCTCGTCGTCCTCGTCCTTGCGGATGACCGGCAGATTGGTCGGGATCTCGGTGACTTCGAGGCCGTAAATGTTGCCGAACTCCTCGGCCTCGGTCAGCGCCGTGCCGGTCATGCCGGACAGCTTCTTGTAGAGGCGGAAATAGTTCTGGAAGGTGACGGAGGCCAGCGTCTGGTTTTCCGGCTGGATCGCCACATGCTCCTTGGCTTCGAGCGCCTGGTGCAGGCCTTCCGAATAGCGGCGTCCCGGCATCATGCGGCCGGTGAATTCGTCGATGATGACGATCTCGTCGTTGCGGACGATGTAGTCCTTGTCCTTCTGGAACAGCCGGTGCGCCTTCAGCGCGTTGTTGACGTGGTGGACGATGGCGACGTTCTCGACGTCATAGAGCGACTCGCCCTTGAGCAGGCCGGCCGCGCGCAGCAGGTTTTCCAGCTTCTCGGTGCCTTCCTCGGTGAAGATCGAGGTCTTCTGCTTCTCGTCGATCTCGTAGTCGGCCGGGCCGAGCTGCAGCATGAAGGCGTCGATGGTGTTGTACATTTCCGAACGGTCCTCGAGCGGACCGGAAATGATCAGCGGCGTGCGCGCCTCGTCGACCAGGATGGAATCGACTTCGTCGACGATCGCGTAATTGTGGCCGCGCTGCACCATCTGCGCGCGCTCATACTTCATGTTGTCGCGCAGATAGTCGAAGCCGAGCTCGTTGTTGGTGGCATAGGTAACGTCGGACGCATAGGCGACGCGGCGTTCCTCGTCGGACAGGCCATGGACGATGACGCCGACCGAAAGGCCGAGGAATTTGTAGACGCGGCCCATCCATTCGGAGTCGCGGGTGGCGAGATAGTCGTTGACGGTGACGACATGGACGCCCTTGCCGGCAAGCGCGTTGAGATAAACGGGCAGGGTGGCGACCAGGGTCTTGCCCTCGCCCGTGCGCATTTCGGCGATGCCGCCATTGTGCAGCACCATGCCGCCGATCAGCTGCACATCGAAGGGGCGCATGCCGAGCACGCGGCGGGATGCCTCGCGGACGGTGGCGAAGGCCGGCACCAGCAGGTCATCGAGCGTAGCGCCGTTGGCGATATCCTGGCGGAATTTTTCCGTGCGGGCCTGAAGCTCGGCGTCGGACAGCGCCCGCATCTCGTTTTCCATGGCGTTGATCGCCTCGACACGCGGCCGGGTCGATTTTACGCGACGATCGTTGGAGGAACCGAAAACCTTACGGGCGAGACCGCCGAGACTGACCATCCGATGGTCCTTTCGATAGAATTCTCAATTTTGAGATGAGCGCCGGCCGGCCCCATCAATTCCGCGTGAAACGCGGACAAACACAAAAAGCGCCCGGAAAACGGTTCTGGACGCAAAGTCGTTGGACAGATAAGAGGGGGCTCAACTGATGTCAACGCCGCGTTAGCCCTATGGGCAGCGCCAAATTCCGCCACAATCCGGCTGATCTGCAAGCCCTACCAATCCCCCCTTGGAGTTAATCTTGATGTCCTTACTGTTTCGCCGTGCGTCGCTCGCCAGCCTTGGCTTGGCTTTCGGCCTGTCGGCCCTGTCGCTGTCTCCGCTGATGGCCCAGGAAGCCGCTCCCGCCCCGGCCGATGCCGCAGCAGCACCGGCGGCAGCCCCCGTCGATCCGAACGCCGTCATCGCTACCGTCAATGGCCAGAAGCTGACCGAGGCGGACCTTGGGCTTGCCGAGGGCGAGCTGTCGCAGCAGTTCTCGCAGTTGCCACCCGAGCAGCGCCGCGCCGCCGCCCTTTCGGCGGCCATCGAAATCCGCGTCATGGCCGCCCAGGCGGTCGCTACCGGGCTCGACAAGGATCCCGAATTCCAGCGCCGCATGGCGTTCCTGCAGCAGCGCGCGCTGCATGGCGAGATGGTCGAGAAGGGCGTCGTCGACAAGGTTACCGATGCCGAGGTGCGCGCCCGCTACGACCAGGAAATCGCCAGCACGCCGCCGGTCAATGAGATTCATGCCCGTCACATCCTCGTGAAGACGAAGGAAGAGGCCGAGGCGATCATCAAGCAGCTCGATGGCGGTGCAGACTTCCAGAAGCTCGCCAACGAGCATACCAGCGATCCCTCGGGCAAGACCAATGGCGGTGATCTCGGCTGGTTCGGCCCGGGGCAGATGGTGCCGGAATTCGACAAGGCGGCAGTTGCGCTCGAAATCGGCAAATACACCAAGGAGCCGGTGCAAACGCAATTCGGCTGGCATGTCATCAAGCTCGAGGACAAGCGCACCAAACAGCCGCCGGCCTTCGACGACGTCAAGGACCAGGCCAAGCAGGCGGTGATCCGCGACAAGTATTTCGCACTGGTCAAGCAGCTGCGCGGCGCCGCCAAGGTCGAAATCCCCGACGCCAATCTGAAGAAGGCCGTCGACACGATGGAAGCCGGCAAGTAAGGCCGGCACCGAAAAAACATGCAAAGGGCGCCGTTCGGCGCCCTTTTCAATTGCGGGAGATGCCTGACATCACATAGCGGACAGTGGCACGGATTGTCGCCTCATCTTCGTCCAGCCGGTTGGTCAAAAGGTGTTTCCAGGCATAGGAAGCGATGAGGTCGGCGACCAGCGCTGCGTCGACATCGGCCGCAACCTCGCCGCGCGCCTTGGCGCGCTCGATGATCCGAGCGGTGTGGGACACGCGCCCATCGGCATAGCCAGTCAGGGCCGCGGCCGCCGCTTCGTCCGACTGGGCCTCGGCGATCAGCGAGCGGAATACGCTGCCCGAGGATGTGTCGCGCCAATGCGCGAAGAGGTTCCTCAGGAAACCGACGAGGTCGTCTTCGAGACTGCCGGTATCGGGGACGTCGACACGCTTTTGCCGCTTGTAGACCTCTAACAGCAGGGCCGCCTTGCTCGGCCACCAGCGATAGATCGTGGGTTTGCCGGCGCGCGCCCGCCGCGCCACGGCCTCTATGGAGAAGCCGGCATAGCCGGCCTCGACCAGCACCGCCTCCGCGGCCTCGAGAATGGCCTCGGCGCTGTCTGGGTTGCGCCGCGCCCCGATCGATCTGCGCGCCGGATCCTCGCCCATGTCTGTCCTCGCCAACAATCTCGCCGGCAATCCTGGCCAACAATCTCGCCGACAATATAGGTGAGCTGGCAGGCAAACGAAACGGCCCGTTTCCAGCGCTTGTAGAAGCGGGTCTCACATTCGCCCTTCGCGGGGATTTTCAGTTCATCACTTGCGAGGTTTCCGAGTCGATCCGCCACTGGCCGTCGCTCTTCACCAGCCCAAGCGCGACTCGTGCCTTGCCGGTCATGCGCGCCGCCGATTTGTCTTTCGACATATAGTCGTAGCTCATCGCGAACACGGCTTCGGCGCGGTTCTCGCCCTGCGGCGTCACATTGAGGCTGCCGGGCTCGAGACTGAACGACCAGGATGCAAATTGCGCGAACCAGTCCGTCTTGAGCTTGACGACGGCGTCGCTGTCATAGCGCGTGCCGAAGATGGTGGCGGAAGGCGCATAGAGCCGCTTGACGGTCTCGCCGATCGCCGCGGCATCGGGCGCAAGATAGTCGTCGCGCAGGAATTTCTCGATTGCGGTCTTGTCGTCGCCTACAGACCGTTCGAGTGCCGCAACCGTTGTTTCGGGCGCCGGGGGGACGGCGGGCTTCGGCTGTGCAACCGTTTCGCCGCCGGGCACAAACTCAAACCGTTCGAGCAGCGAACCCTGTTCCCATGGGCGCTGTCCCTCGCGCGTTTCGGAGACCACGTCGCGGCGCACCGCGATCATCATGTCGTTGATGCTCTGGCCGGGCTCGGCCATGTGTCGCAGCAGGGCGGCGGCGAACGGCGAATTGCGCCCGGTGCCGTCCATGGCGACAGCGCCTGGCGCCGTCGAGAAGGCGATGAAGGAGCCACGCGTCGAATCGAACTGGGCCAGACCGGCAAGCGCCGTTGCCGAGCGCGTGGTGGCGGTGCGGCTCAGGCTGCGGGCAAAGGGATTGTTGCGGCAGGCATCGAGGAACACCAGGCTGACCTTGGTCTGCTGCTCCATGATGTCGAGGACTTCGTCGATCGGCACGGCTTCGAGCTGCAGCTTGACCGGCATGTCGAGCCGGGCGTCGACCGGGACGATGTAGTTGCGCCCTTCGACCTGCAGGCCGTGGCCGGCATAATAGAACAGCCCGACCCCGGCGCCTTCCAGCGCATCGGAAAATTCGCCGATCCTGCGCTCGAGTTCGCGCTTGCCGAGATCGTTGCCCTCGATGACGTCGAAGCCGATCGAGCGCAGCTTGCCGGCAATATCGAGGGCATCGTTGACCGGATTGGTGAGCGTGCCGGCTTCGGCATAGGTGCCATTGCCGATGACCAGCGCCACGCGCCGTTCCGGCTGCGCATCGGCGCTCAGGAGCAAAAGCCCCATAAACGCCACCGCCAAGATCACCAGCCTGCCCATGGCCGATATCATAACGCCAGAGGCCCCGGTGACGCCAACGGATTTGAAATGCAAGCTTAATCCCTGGTGGCTTGCCGACAGCGGCGGCCAAGAAAACGCCCTTGCGCCGGGCCGTGCTATCGGGCAAACCGGCCTTCGCCTAGCGTTTTTCCGTCGCCCGAGGTCCCCAATGTCCGCAACGATTTCGCCGCTCGCGCCGAAGAAATATCCCAAAATGCCTGCCATTGAGGGCGTGCGCATCGCCACCGCAGAGGCCGGGATCAAGTACAAGAACCGTGCCGACCTCTTGGCCATGGTCTTCGATGCCGGCACAGCGGTTGCCGGCGTGTTCACGAAGTCGAAATGCCCCTCGGCGCCGGTCGACTTCTGCCGCGAGAACCTTGGCGCCGGCAAGGCGCGAGTGCTGGTGGTCAATTCCGGCAACGCCAACGCGTTCACCGGCAAGAAGGGCCGCGCCTCCACCCAACTGACCGGCGAGGCCGCGGCCAAGGCCGCAGGCTGCACGCCAGGCGAAGTGTTCCTCGCTTCTACCGGGGTAATCGGCGAGCCGCTCGACACCACCAAATTCAGCCATTTGCTGGCCGGACTGGTCAAGGACGGCAAGCCGGATCTGTGGACCGAGGCGGCAAAGGCCATCATGACAACCGACACCTATCCGAAAGTGGCGACAGCGACGGTCAAGCTCGGCGACACCGACGTCATCATCAATGGAATCTCCAAGGGCGCCGGCATGATCGCGCCCGATATGGCGACTATGCTGTCCTTCATCGCCACCGATGCGCCGATCGCCGCCCCCGTGCTGCAGGACTTGTTGTCGCGCGGCACCGCCAAGACCTTCAACGCCGTCACCGTCGACAGCGACACCTCGACCAGCGACACGCTGCTGTTGTTCGCCACCGGAGCCGCTGCCAAGCGCGGCGCGCCCGCCATCAGCGATCCCAAGGATGCGCGTCTCGGCGCGTTCCGCCGGGCGCTGGGCAAGGTGCTCAAATCGCTGGCGCTGCAGGTGGTGCGCGACGGCGAGGGCGCCCGCAAGCAGGTCGAAGTCACCGTTACCGGCGCCAAATCGGCGCGCTCGGCCAAGCGCATCGCGCTGTCCATCGCCAATTCGCCGCTGGTCAAGACGGCGGTTGCCGGCGAGGACGCCAATTGGGGCCGCGTCGTCATGGCCGTCGGCAAGGCCGGCGAGCCGGCCGATCGCGACCGGCTGTCGATCTGGTTCGGCGACAACCGTCTGGCGCATGAGGGCGAACGCGACCCGGGCTACTCCGAGGAAGCGACCTCGGCCTATATGAAGCGCGACGACATTCGCATCCGCGCCGATATCGGTATCGGCCGCGGCAAGGCGACGGTGTGGACCTGCGACCTCACCAAGGAATATGTCGCCATCAATGGCGATTACCGGAGCTGATGGAGTTGGCTTCCAGGCATCCGGCAAGCATGCTGGCCATCGTGCGCCGCTACGAGGCGGCGGGTTTTCGCGCCTGGCCGGCGGCGGCCGTGCATTATGACGGCACCTGGGTGGTGCGGCTGACAGCCGGCCATCCGGCCAAGCGGCTGAACTCGGTCAACCCGCTCGATCCCGGCGACACCCAGCACATTGCCGAGCGCATCGGCCGCGCCAGCCGGCGCTTCGACGCCTATGGCAGGCCGCTGACCTTCCGCATCTCGCCGCTGTCGGGGCCGGACCTGGCCAAGCATCTCGACAATGAGGGCTGGAGCACATTCGACGAATCCCTGGTGATGCGGCTGCCGCTGGCGGACGCGCAACTGGCGCCGGCCATGGACCAGATTCCGCTGAAGGATATCAGCCGCTTTCTCGGCGCGTCGCTCAAGGTCAGCGGCTCGGATGCATCGCTGCGGCCCGGTCTTTCGGAAATCATCGGCGCTATCCAACCCGAAGTCGGGCTGTTTGCGCTGGAGGAAGGGGCCGACCCTCTGGCGGTGCTGATCTGCGTCCATGACGGCGATCTTGCCGGTCTGTTCGAGATCGCCACCGCCAAGTCGGCGCGCAATCAGGGCCATGGCCGCAACCTGATCCTGTCGGCGCTGAAGTGGGCGAGGCTGCGTGGCGCTCGCGAAGCCTGGCTGCAGGTCGAGGCCGGCAATGCGCCGGCGCTGGCGCTCTATCGCTCGCTGGGCTTCGACGAAGTCTATCGCTACCACTATCGCCGGCCGCCGGGCGCATGAGCGAGATCACCGGCAAACGCCTGCTGCTGGTCGCCGCGTGCGCGCTGGTCGATACCGATGGGCGGGTGCTTCTGGCGCAGCGGCCCGAGGGCAAACAGCTTGCCGGCCTGTGGGAATTTCCCGGCGGCAAGGTAGAGCCAGGCGAGACGCCGGAACAATGCCTGATCCGCGAACTGCAGGAAGAAATCGGCATCGAGACTGACATTCCTTGCCTGGCGCCGCTCACCTTCGCCAGCCATTCCTATGATGATTTCCATCTCCTGATGCCCCTGTTCGTCTGCCGCCGCTTCCGCGGCATCGCGCAGCCCAGGGAAGGGCAGGCGTTGAAATGGGTGCGGCCAAAGCAGATGCGCGACTATCCCATGCCGCCGGCCGACGCGCCGCTGATCCAGTTCCTCATCGACCTGTTGTGATACAAAGCCATTTCGCGGTCTGATCTAGCCAGCGTTAATGGAAGATTTATCTCGTCGTGAAAAATTGCGGCAAAGCGGGTTCGCGGGGAGCGATTGCATGAGCCTCGACAGGGAATGGCACTCGATCCGGCCAGATCGCAGCTTTCGCGCCGCCGGCGTCGGCTTATTGCGCGTCACGCTGTTGTTCGGCTCGGCCGCAGTGGCGCTGGCGCTGATCGCGGTCCCCGTGCTGGACAACCAGACGCGATCATCCAGCCGCGATGCTCTTGCAGGCGGTCTCGACCCGATGAGCACGGGTTCGATCGGCTCGCGGGCCACCTATACGCTGCGCAGAAGCGTGCTGCAGCCCTCACCGAGCTCAGTCTGCATCATCCGCGCCGACGGCCAACGGAGCGGCGACTGCTGACCAACAAGGTCGACACCAGCTTGAGAACTTCCTCAACGCAGGCCCATTTCACAGCCTGTTAAGCTTGTGCCGTTAACCTTTCTTAACAGGTGGGCGATATGGTCGGGGATGAGAGGGATCGACGATCATGAAGCCATTGCTGCGCCGATTTTTGCAGGACGAAACAGGCGCCACGGCCATTGAATATGGCCTGATCGTTGCGGTGCTGTCGCTTGCCATCGTCGGGGGTGTCGGCAAGGCCAGCAATGCGATCCAGTTTCTGTTCAGCGACAACAACAGCAGGCTCGCAAACGCCTTCGCCGAGCACTGATCCGGAGCGCCGTCACCGCCCGCCGGGGTTTTCCAGTATCGTCTTCAGCGAGACCTTCGCCGAACCCGGTTTCAAGGGCTTTTGCTGCGAGGCATCGGGCGCCCAGCCCGACATCCAGACGATGGAAAAGCTTGCCCTGATGCGGCCATCAGCGTCCGAAAAGCGTTCGGCATAGATTTCGGCGGCACGGGTAAAAAGCTTTCGCGCTCCCGGTCGCCGGCTGCGATCAGTCAGCGCGCTGGTTTCGCCCATCGCCCTGAGATCGGCAATGAGGTCGAAGAGGGTATCGTAGCGGACGGTCACCGTTTCGACGTCGGCCACCGGCAGCGCCAGTCCGGCGCGCTGCAGCAGTGCGCCGGCGTCGCGAACATCGGTGAAGGGGATGACACGCGGGCTGGCGCCGCCATAGAGTTCGGTCTCGGCGGCGAGCAGGCTTTCGCGCAATTCGGAAAGAGTGCCGGCGCCGGCAAAGGCGCCGAGGAAAAGCCCGTCGGGCCGCAGAGCGCGGCGGATCTGCACCAGCATGCCGGGAATGTCGTTCATCGCCTGCAACGACAGAAGTGAAACGACGAGGTCGAGGCTTTCCGGCTGGAACGGCACTGTTTCCAGCGGTGCTATCAGCCCTGGCCGGCCGTCCAGAAACGCTGGATCTGCCTCGACGCGCACGATCTCCGCTGCCTTGCCGCTTGCAGCGACCACGTCCGTTGCGTCCGGCGTCTGGCAAAACAGCACCGCGGCCTTGCCGAATTTCCGCTCGACCGCGCCGAGCCGGTCGGCAAGGTCTTCCGCCGCCCGCCGCATCAGAAAATCCGCGCCGGCTACGGGGTGGGCCAGCGCCCTGCGCTTGCGCACCAGCCAAAGTTCAGTATCGATGATCGGCTGCAACGGTAGACATCCCTGTTTGTCCGTCTAGTGATATCCTGGCGCGGACGACAAAACCACGTGGCCGATCCGGTGATGGAGATCAAGAGCCTCGCTCAAACCATGTTGAAACTGGCCATGTTGGACTGGCCGGCGCGGATGCTGTTCCCGCCGGTCTGTGCCGGCTGTCGCAGGCACGTCTCGCAACCCGGCGTTTTGTGCGGTGCCTGCTGGCCGAAACTCAGGCTGCTGGAGCGGCCATGGTGCGCGGTGATGGGCACGCCATTCACGCACGATATGGGCGAGGGATTCCTGTCGGCCGAGGCGATCGCCGATCCGCCGCCGTTCGAGCGGGCGCGGGCGGCCGTGGCCTATTCAGGTGTCGCCCGCCAGATGGTGCAAGGTCTGAAATACCAGGATCGCACCGATCTGGCGCCGTGGATGGCGCGCTGGATGCTGCGCGCCGGCGCTGAGCTAATTGCAGACGCCGATGTCGTCGTACCGGTGCCGCTGCACTGGCGGCGCTTCTTTCGCCGGCAGTTCAACCAGTCGGCGGAGTTGGCAAGGGCGGTTGCGCAGCTTAGCGGGCTGCCTTTCTCGCCCTCGGCGGTCCGGCGCGTCAAGCTCACGCGCCAGCAGGTCGGGCTGGAGCGGCAGGAGCGCGAGGCCAATGTCCGCGCCGCCTTCCGTGTGCCTGCGGAAGCCGAAATCGAGATCACTGGGCGCCGCGTGCTTCTGGTCGACGATGTCTACACCACCGGCGCCACCGTGCGCTCGGTCGCCAGGGCGCTGAAGAAGGGCGGCGCCGGAGCGGTCGATGTGCTGACCTTCGCGCGTGTCCTGCCGGGGGACTTTCGGGCCGACGAGTCCGCGACTATATAAGGTCGAGGAAAGGCACGGACCGATGCTCGATGTGACGATTTACACCCGTATGATGTGCGGCTATTGCGCGGCGGCCAAGCGGCTGCTCGACCGCAAGGGCGTCGCCTACACCGAGCATGACGCTTCGTTTTCGCCGGAATTGCGCCAGGAAATGATTTCGCGGGCGCATGGCCGCTCGACCTTTCCGCAGATTTTCATCGGCGACACGCATGTCGGCGGCTCCGACGACCTCCACGAGTTGGAGGCACGGGGGCAGCTGGATAGGCTGCTTGCCAACGGCTCGACGACAAAGAGCGGTTCGTAGCGCCGCTCTATGTCTTTGTTTTTACGCAATTCCGGACGGAAAACCGTTACATACTTTTCCTGGAATTGCTCAAAGAGGACGTGACGATGGGTATTTTCAAGGCGGCGGCGATCCAGATGCGTTCGGGCGAGAGCCCCGAGCGCAACGCGGTCGATCTCGAACGGCTGGTGCGCGAAGCGGCAGGCCTCGGTGCAACCTACATCCAGACCCCGGAAATGACCGGTGCGCTGATCCGCGACAAGGAAGCCAGGGCTGCTTCCTTCACCTTGGAAGACAAGGACATCGTCGTGGCGGCCGCGCGCAAGCTCGCCAGCGAACTCGGCGTCTTCCTGCACATCGGCTCGACCGCCATCCTGCGCACCGACGGCAAGCTCGCCAACCGGGCGCTGCTGTTTGGGCCGGACGGCGCCACCCTTGCCACCTACGACAAGATCCACATGTTCGATGTCGACCTCGACAATGGCGAGAGCTGGCGCGAATCCGCCGCCTATGAGCCGGGCACCGAGGCCGTCGTCACCGAGATCGACGGCGCTAGTCTCGGCTTTGCCGTCTGCTACGATCTACGCTTTCCACAGCTGTTCCGCGCCGAGGCGATGGCCGGCGCCGACCTCTTGTCGGTGCCTGCCGCCTTCACCCGCCAGACCGGCGAGGCGCACTGGCATGTGCTGCTGCGAGCCCGTGCCATCGAGAACGGCGCCTATGTGGTTGCTGCAGCACAAGGTGGCCTGCATGAGGATGGCCGCGAAACCTATGGCCATTCGCTGATCGTCGACCCATGGGGTCGAATTCTCGCCGAGGCCGACCATGACGATCCGGAGGTGATCATCGCCGAGATCGACACGGCGCAGTCGTCGGCCGCGCGTAAGAAAATCCCCAATCTCAAGAACGCGCGTGATTTTGCCGTCAATGCCGGCGCAGTGGAAGCGCCGCGGCTCAGGGGCGCGGCTTCGTGATCCGCTTTGCCCTGATCTGCGAGCACGAGCACGAATTCGAGGGCTGGTTTCGCAGCAATGACGATTTCGACACGCAGAAGAAGCGCGGCTTCGTCGATTGCCCGAGCTGCGGCTCGCACAAGGTGCAAAAGGCGCTGATGGCGCCAGCCGTCTCCACAGCGCGGAAGCAGGAAACAATTGCGCTGGCCATGGGCGAAACCCAGAAGCAGGCGCTGGCGCAGCTGAAGGCGATGGCCGAGAAGGTGCGCGAGAATGCCGACTATGTCGGCGACAAGTTTGCCGAAGAAGCGCGCAAGATCCATTTCGGCGAGAGCGATGCGCGCGGCATCTATGGCGAGGCGACGTTGGACGAAGCCAAGAGCTTGGCCGAGGATGGCATCGATTTCATGCCGATCCCGAGTTTTCCAGAGGAGCGCAACTGAGCGATCAGCTGGCGCTATCGATCAATTTGCCAAGCAACTGAGCCAGTGCTCCCCGCTCCGTGCCGGTGAGCCCGGCAAGGATTTCATGCTCGTTGGCGACGTGGGCGGTCACGGCCTCATCGATCAAGGCCAGACCTTTTTCGGTCAGTTGCACGACAATGCCACGCCGGTCGTTGGGGTGCGGGCCGCGCAGGATCAGTCCGGCCTTCTCAAGCCGGTCGAGCCGGTTGGTCATGGCCCCAGAGGTCACCATCGTCGCCTCGTATAGAGCGGTCGGTGTCAGCGCGTAGGGCTGGCCGGAGCGGCGCAGCGTCGCCAGCACATCGAATTCGCCGGCCTGCAGTCCGAAACGGGCAAACAGCGGGGCGAGGCGCTCGCGGGCGATTAGCGACGAGGCTTCGTTCAGCCGCCCAAGCACCAGCATTGGCGACACCTCCAGGTCCGGCCGTTCCCGCTTCCATTGCTCCACCGCCTTTGCCGCGCGATCCATTTGTCTCACCGCTAAGTATCTTGACGTTAAGAATCTTTGTGGTATGCTACCTCAAGATACAGTTTCGACCCAGTGCCGCAAGTGAGTGACGGGACCATCCGATGAAATTTCTCTGGGAATCGGCGCTTGGCCTGCTGGTCGTCACCGGCGGCCTGCTCGGCCTGACCCTGCCGTTCGGCAAGCTGGCGACGGCTGCCGGCGTTCCGGCCATGGTCTGGGCCTTCGTCATCTCGTTCGGCGCCGGGGGCGTGCTGCTGTGCGCGTTGCTCGCGAACGGCGAGCGCATGCGGCTCACCTCGCACAGACTGCGCTATTTCTTCATCACCGCCGCCGTGTCCTACGCCGTGCCCAATCTGCTGATGTTTTCGGCTATCCCGCATCTCGGCGCCGG
Source organism: Mesorhizobium sp. M0037 (assembly GCF_040323635.1). Taxonomy (NCBI): domain Bacteria; kingdom Pseudomonadati; phylum Pseudomonadota; class Alphaproteobacteria; order Hyphomicrobiales; family Phyllobacteriaceae; genus Mesorhizobium; species Mesorhizobium sp. M0037. Next base: position 179,898 of record NZ_JAMYVB010000013.1, read on the forward strand.
CTATACCGGCATCATGTTCACGCTGTCGCCGGTCATCACACTGGTGTTTTCGATCCTGCTCGGCGTTCGACGGCCAAATACGCTCGGCAGTATTGGTATCGCCGTCGGCTTCATCGGCGCCGTCATGGTGGCGGTGACGCGCGGCGAGGCCGGCCAGCCGGCCGATGTCTACTGGGTGCTGGTCGGACTTTTGATCCCGGTCAGCCTTGCCGCCGGCAATATCTATCGCACCGTCGACTGGCCCGAAGGCACCGGTCCGATCGAACTGGCCGTCGGCAGCCACCTGGCCTCGGCGACGCTGCTGCTGATCGGCATTCTCGCGCTGTTCGGCGTCGGCGCTTTCGCCCCGCTCAGGGCCGTGCCGCTGGTTGTCGTGGCGCAAGTCGCTTCGGCCTCGGCGATGTTTGCCTTCTTCTTCCGGCTGCAGGCCGTGGGCGGTCCGGTCTATCTCAGCCAGATCGGCTATGTGGCGGCGGCCGTCGGCCTGTTTGCCGGAACCATCTTCCTCGGCGAGCACTACCAGTTGCTGACTTGGGCCGGCGCGGTGATCATCACCATCGGCGTGATCATCACCACCAAGGCGCAGAGCCAGAAGGCATAGGGTCTTTGGTTTACGCAATTCCCTAGGCAAAGCGCTATGCGCTTTTCCCGGGAAAACCGCTTCACACTTTGCTCGAACTGCTCAAGCTCAAATTTGGCTCGCGTCGAGGCGCTTCCGTAGCGCCGGCGGGGCGACGTTTCGCCAGGCCGTCCGAACTGCGCTGCGGAATGTCTGTTCGTCGCAGGCTTCGAGCATGATCGACGTCCATCCCTTTTGGCCCCAGCCGCCTGTCACGGGCCTGAAAACCGATGGCTCAGCCGCGGCCATCATCTCTTGCTGGTCGCGGTCGAGCTTGACGACAGCACGGTCGGCTTCGGGCAGCGAGACGAAGATACGGTTGCGGACGCGGAAGTCAGCCTTGCCGAAATGCGATTGCTCGACCGTTTCGGGCAGATCGAGCGCCAGCTCTCGGGCCCTCATAGTGTCCACGGCCGCCCCTTCGTTCAGACCGATCGTTTTTCCGCCAGCACCATATAGTTGACGTCCATGTCCTTGGAGCGTGCCCAGCGGTCGGCGAGAGGATTGTAGGTCACGCCGGTACGGTCGATGATGGTCATGGCGGCGCTGCCGAGCGCCTTTTCAAGCTCTTCGGGCCGCACCAGCTTGCCGAACTGGTGGGTGCCGCGCGGCAGCCACCGCAGCACATATTCGGCGCCGATGATGGCCAGGCCCAGTGCCTTCAGCGTGCGGTTGATGGTAGCCACGAACATGATGCCGCCGGGCTTGACCATCTCGCCGCACTTGCCGATGAACAGGTCGACATCGGCAACATGCTCGACAACTTCCATGTTGAGGACGACGTCGAATTTCTCGCCGGAATCGGCCAAATCCTCAGCGGTCGTAGCGCGATAATCCACCGTCACGCCGCCTTCGGCCGCGTGCAGCTTCGCCACCTCGATGTTGGTTGCCGAGGCGTCGGCGCCGACCACTTCGGCGCCAAGCCTTGCCATCGGCTCGCACAATAACCCACCGCCGCAGCCGATATCGAGGAAACGCAGGCCTTCGAACGGCCGCGCCGCCCGCGGATCGCGGCCAAAGCGCGCCGCCACCTGGTCCCGGATATAGGCAAGCCGGACCGGGTTGAATTTGTGCAGCGGACGGAATTTGCCGTTCGGGTTCCACCATTCGGCGGCAAGCGCGGAAAAGCGTTCCACTTCTCCGGCATCGATTGTCGATCGTCGGGCCTCTGGCATGGGGCGGGTCTCCTCGGACGCTAGGAAGTCGGGTGCCGGGGCAAGAAAGTCAAGGACGGTTTTTGCGACTGCTGGCTAGTCGACCTATGGCCTCGAGATCACAATTGCCGAATGTTCCATCGCAACACTTGCGGGATCGATGGCCCGCATCGCTTCGCAATCGCCGATCTCGGCCATGATGCGGCCCGCGGCGGCGAGAGCCTGCTCGCGACTTCGCCAGCGCACCACATCGACCCATCCGCCATCGTCCCGCCGCGCCAGGCAGCGGTTTACGAAACCAGGTTGCCGCGCCAGCCAGTCGGCGACCAGGTTGTTGGCGGCGGCAAAGGCCGCTTCCGCTCCAGGCTTGAGGCGAAAGGTGACGATTTCCAGGGTCTCGGTCATCTTGCGTCCAGCACGTCGCGCAATTTCGCCGCCAGCTGCTCGATGGTGAAGGGCTTGGCCAGGAAATGCACGTCATGGTCGAGCACGCCATTGTGGACGACGGCGTTCCTGGTGAAGCCGGTGGTGAAGATCACCTTCAGCTTCGGCATGCGCGCCAGCGCCTCCTCGGCGAGCTTGCGCCCATTCATCACCGGCATGACGATATCGGTGAACATGAGCGCCACACCAGGGTTGTCGCCCAGCTTTTCCAGCGCTTCCTGGCCGCTTGCGGCATGAATGACGGTGTAGCCGAGTTCGCGCATGGCATCCGTGGTGGAAGCCCGCACGCGTGGATCGTCCTCCACGACAAGGATGGTTTCGGTGACCGGCACGGCAGGATTTCCGGCTCGTTCCGAAGATATGGCGGCCTCTTCCGGGCCGAAGAAGCGCGGCAGGTAGATCCTGATCGTGGTGCCTTGGCCGGGTTCCGAGTAGATCTTGACGTGTCCGCCGGACTGTTTGACGAAGCCGAACACTTGGCTCAGCCCGAGGCCGGTGCCCTTGTCGACCGGCTTGGTGGTGAAAAATGGCTCGAAAGCCCGCTCCATGACGTCCGCCGGCATGCCGGGGCCGGTGTCGCTGACCGCGATCATCACATACTGGCCGGCTTTGACCTCGGCATGGGTGGCGGCGTAGCCCTCGTCGAGGTGGCTGTTGGCGGTCTCGATGGTCATCTTGCCGTCCTCGCCCATGGCGTCGCGCGCATTGACCGCCAGGTTGAGAATGGCATTTTCGAGCTGGCTCGGATCGGCATGGGTCTTCCACAGGCCGCCAGCCAGCACGGTTTCTATGCGGATGGTTTCGCCGAGCGCCCGCCGAAGCAGGTCCGACATGCCGGTGACCAGACGATTGGCGTCTACAACCTGAGGCGCGAGCGGCTGCTGGCGCGAGAAGGCAAGCAGCCGTGACGTCAAGTTTGCGGCCCGGGTCGCCGCATCGGTCGCCGCTTCGATGAATTTCATGATGTCGTGCTCGCCCCGCGCCAGCTTGCGCTGGGCAAGGTTCATGGCGCTGATGATCACCGCCAGCATGTTGTTGAAATCGTGGGCGATACCGCCGGTCAGCTGGCCCACAGCCTCCATCTTCTGCATCTGGCGGATCTGCGATTCGGCCTTTTCACGCGTCTGGATTTCGTTGCCGAGCTCGATGTTCTTGCGCATCAGCTCTTCCTGGGCGATCGCCACTGCGCGGAACCGGCGGCGCGAAAGGCGAACCGTGTAGGCGCCAAGCAGGAAGATCGCCAGCAGCGCCGCTATCGAGCCGATGCGCAGCCAGTTTTCGACCCGGTCGGTGTGGGCGTCGCGCGCCGCGATGGCTGCGCCGCCAATGCGCCGGATCGTGTCCATGCTGGCCCGGATCTGGTCCATGGCGGCCTTGCCCTGGCCGCTGCGGACCAGTTCCAGAGCTTTTGCCGCATCGCCGCGATCGTAGAGTGCAATCGTCTCAGCCAATTCGGCCTGGTTTTGTGAAAGCGCGTCCTTGACGTGGTTGATCTGCTGTACGAGTTCGTCGTCCGGGGCGGTCATGCCGTCGATGCGGGCAAGCTGGCCCGGAATGGCGTCGACCGCCTGCCGATAAGGCTGGAGGTAGGATTTCTCGCCGGTCAGGAGATAGCCGCGCTGGCTGGTCTCGGCCTCCTGAGCCATCGCAAGCAAACCGGAAAGCAATTCCTGATACTCGACCGCCTCGCGCGCGGCCTCACGATTGGCTCTCTGGGTCTCGACCAGCACGGCGCGTGTGCCGACGATCAACGCCAGCACGGCGAAGCCGATGAACAGCGGCAGCGATTGCCACCGCATGGCGCGTCGAAGGCGAACAATCATTCGATATGCCGGACCAAAAGGAGTTTCCCGCGGGCAGCATTTGGTAAGCGGCGGCGGGGCCGAACGCAATATGCCTCGATCCTGAAGCCGGCATCCGCCGCCAGCCTTGCGAAACCGTGATCATTTGGCTAAGGAGGCGCGCATTCAGCGGCCGGCTTCTGTCGAGCGCTTACTTCCCCTTTCGGTCCTGGGCCGGCTTCAGTCAAAGGCATTTCGCTTCCATGGCGCGCATCGTGATGAAATTCGGCGGAACCTCCGTCGCCGACATCGCCCGCATCCGCAATGTGGCGCGTCACGTCAAACGCGAGGTCGACGCCGGCCATGAGGTCGCTGTCGTGGTTTCGGCGATGGCGGGCAAGACCAATGAACTGGTTGGCTGGACGCGCGAAGCCTCGCCCATGCACGACGCGCGCGAGTATGACGCCGTGGTCGCCTCGGGCGAGCAGGTGACTGCCGGCCTGCTGGCGATCACACTGCAGAATATGGGCGTCCATGCCCGCTCCTGGCAGGGCTGGCAGATCCCGATCAAGACCGACAACGCGCATGGCGCGGCGCGCATCCTCGACATTGACGGCGCGTTCCTGATCAAGCGCTTCGGCGAGGGCCAGGTGGCTGTCGTCGCCGGCTTCCAGGGCATCGGCCCGGACAACCGCATCGCCACGCTCGGCCGCGGCGGCTCCGACACAAGCGCGGTGGCCATTGCCGCGGCGGTCAAGGCCGACCGCTGCGACATCTACACCGATGTCGACGGCGTCTACACCACCGATCCGCGCATCGAGCCGAAGGCGCGGCGGCTCAACAAGATTTCGTTCGAGGAAATGCTCGAAATGGCCTCGCTCGGCGCCAAGGTCTTGCAGGTGCGCTCGGTCGAGCTTGCCATGGTGCACAGGGTGCGTACGTTCGTGCGGTCGTCCTTCGACGATCCCGATGCGCCCGGAATGGGGGATTTGCTCAATCCTCCGGGAACGCTCATTTGCGACGAGGAAGAGATCGTGGAACAGCAGGTCGTCACCGGAATTGCCTACGCCAAGGACGAAGCGCAGATTTCTCTGCGCCGCGTCGGCGACCGCCCGGGCGTTGCCGCCGGCATTTTCGGCCCGCTGGCCGAGGCCAACATCAATGTCGACATGATCGTCCAGAACATCTCAGAGGACGGCAAGTTCACCGACATGACCTTCACCGTGCCCTCCGGCGACGTGGACAAGGCGCTGGCCGTGCTGGAGCGTCTGAAGGCTTCGATCGGCTATGACGTGGTGCAGTCGGAAGCCGGCATGTCGAAGGTTTCGGTCATCGGCATCGGCATGCGCAGCCATGCCGGTGTGGCCGCCACCGCTTTCAAGGCGCTGGCCGACAAGGCGATCAACATCCGCGCCATCACCACCTCCGAGATCAAGATTTCGATACTGATCGACGGTCCCTACACGGAACTCGCGGTTCGCACTTTGCATTCCGTGTACGGTCTGGATAAGCAGTAGCGAGAGCGATTTGAGTTGTTGCGTGTGCGCCGGTGGCAGTGGAAACTGCGGCGGGCAAAATGCCCATTGGAGAAGAAGCCGCGATGCGTGATACGGCCAGTGGCCCGCGCGTTCTGCTGAAACGGCTGCGCGAGCTCATGCAGGAGCCGCTGGAGCCGCAGGAGCGGCTCGACCGGATCGTGCGCGACATCGCCTCCAACATGGTCGCCGAGGTCTGCTCGCTCTATGTGCTGCGCGCCGATTCGGTGCTCGAACTCTATGCCACCGAAGGTCTGAACCCGAACGCCGTCCATTTGGCGCAGCTGCGGCTGGGGCAGGGCCTCGTCGGCACCATTGCCGCCAGCGCGCGGCCGCTCAACCTCTCCAATGCGCAGGAACATCCGGCCTTCGCCTACCTGCCGGAGACCGGCGAAGAGATCTACAATTCCTTCCTCGGCGTGCCGGTACTAAGGGCAGGGCGCACGCTCGGCGTGCTGGTGGTGCAGAACAAGACCATGCGCCACTACCGCGACGACGAGGTCGAGGCGCTGGAAACGACCGCCATGGTGATCGCCGAGATGATCGCCACCGGCGATCTCGCGCGCCTGACCCGGCCCGGCCTCGAACTCGACCTGCGCCGTCCCGTCAGCTTTACCGGCCTGTCCTTCAACGAGGGTGTCGGCCTCGGCCATGTCGTGCTGCATGAGCCACGCATCGTCGTCACCAATCTGTTCAACGAGGACAGTGAGGAAGAGGTGCGCCGGCTGGAGACGTCGCTCGGTTCGCTCAGGCTTTCCATCGACGACATGCTGGAGCGGCGCGATGTCGCCTTCGAGGGAGAACATCGCGAGGTGCTCGAGGCGTATCGCATGTTTGCCAACGACCGCGGCTGGGTGCGCCGGCTGGAAGAGGCGATCCGCAACGGCCTGACGGCGGAAGCGGCGGTGGAAAAGGTGCAGAGCGACATGCGCGCCCGCATGCTGCACATGACCGATCCTTATTTGCGCGAGAGGATGAGCGACTTCGACGATCTCGCCAACCGGCTGCTGCGCCAGCTGATGGGGCGCGGGCCTGACGACGTCGCGGCGTCACTGCCGAAGGATGCCATCCTGGTCGCGCGCTCGATGGGCGCGGCCGAACTGCTTGATTATCCCAGGGACAAGCTGCGCGGCGTGGTGCTGGAAGACGGCGCTGCCACCAGCCATGTCGTCATCGTAGCGCGCGCCATGGGCATTCCGGTCGCCGGCCAGATGAAGGGCGCCGTTTCCATGGCGGAAAACGGCGATGCCATCATCGTCGACGGCGAGGAAGGCACCATCCATCTGCGGCCGCAGCCCGACCTCGAAGCTGCCTATGCCGAAAAAGTGCGCTTCCGGGCGCGCCGGCAGGAAGTCTACCGGGAACTGCGCAAGAAGCCGTCGGTGACCAAGGACGGCGTCCAGGTCGACCTGCTGATGAATGCGGGCCTGGCCGTCGACCTGCCGCAGCTGGCCGAGGCGGGTGCGGCCGGCATCGGCCTGTTCCGCACCGAATTGCAGTTCATGGTCGCCTCGACCTTCCCGCGCGCCGAGGCGCAGGAGCGGCTCTACCGCGACGTGCTGGACGCGGCGCGTGGCAAGCCGGTCACCTTCCGCACCATCGACATCGGCGGCGACAAGGTGCTGCCCTACTTCAAGGGCGCTGTCCAGGAAGAAAACCCTGCGCTCGGCTGGCGCGCGATCCGGCTGACGCTCGACCGGCCGGGTCTGCTCAGGACCCAGATCCGCGCTCTGCTGAAGGCCTGCGGCGGGCGCGAACTGAAGCTGATGCTGCCGATGGTGACCGAGCTCGGCGAAATCGCCCAGGCGCGCGAGATCATCGACCGCGAAGTGCGACATCTCTCCCGCTTTGCCCACCATCTGCCGACCAGCCTCAAGGTGGGCGCCATGCTGGAAGTGCCGTCGCTGCTGTTCCAGCTCGACGAGTTGATGAAGGCGGTCGATTTCGTCTCGGTCGGCTCCAACGACCTGTTCCAGTTCGTCATGGCGGTCGATCGGGGGAACACGCAGCTCTCCGACCGCTTCGACACGCTGTCGACGCCGTTCCTGCGGGTTCTGAAGCAGATCGCCGACGCCGGGGTTCGCAACCACACGCCGGTGACGCTGTGCGGCGAGCTTGCCGGAAAACCCATTTCCGCCATGGCGCTGATCGGCCTCGGCTACCGCTCGATCTCGATGTCTCCAGCCTCGATCGGCCCGGTCAAGGCGATGTTGACCGAACTGCCACTGGAGGAATTGGAGGCTTTCTTTGCCGACAATCTGATGGCGCCAGCTCAAGGGCTGCCGATGCGGGCGCTGCTGCAGGCCTTCGCCGACGACCGCTCCATCCCGCTATAGCATTAGCCATGGTCAATCTTCCCCGCGAGCGTATGGATCAGGTCGTCAAGCGTTTCGAGATGCTCGAAGCGCAGATGTCGGCCGGCCCGGCGGCCGATGCCTATGTGAAGATGGCTTCCGAATATGCCGAGCTGCAGGACATGGTGGCCAAGGTCAGGGAACTGCGCTCAGTCGAGCGCGAGCAAGCCGACCTCGAGGCGATGCTTGCCGACAAGGGCACCGACGCAGAGATGCGGGCCCTGGCGGAGGCAGATTTGCCGGGCGTCGAAGCGCGAATCGAAGAGCTGCAGAAGGACATCCAGATCCTGCTGTTGCCCAAGGACGCGGCCGACGACAAGAACGCCATCCTTGAAATCCGCGCCGGCACCGGCGGCGATGAGGCGGCATTGTTCGCTGGCGACCTGTTTCGCATGTATGAGCGCTATGCCGCCGAACGCGGCTGGCGCTTCGAGACGGTGTCGGCCAGCGACGGCGATGCCGGCGGCTTCAAGGAAATCATCGCCACCATTTCCGGTAGGGGCGTCTTTGCCCATCTGAAATTCGAATCCGGCGTGCACCGCGTGCAGCGCGTGCCGGCGACCGAGGCCAGCGGGCGCATCCACACCTCGGCGGCGACGGTGGCCGTTCTGCCGGAAGCCGAAGAGGTCGACATCGACGTCCGCGCCGAAGACATCCGCATCGACACGATGCGCGCCTCGGGTTCGGGTGGCCAGCACGTCAACACCACCGATTCGGCCGTGCGCATCACCCATTTGCCGACCGGTATCATGGTGGTGCAGGCGGAGAAGTCGCAGCATCAGAACCGGGCGAAAGCCATGCAGATTCTGCGTGCGCGGCTTTACGACCTCGAGCGCAGCAAGGCGGACGAGGAGCGCTCGGAGTCACGCAAATCGCAGGTTGGTTCGGGCGACCGTTCGGAGCGCATCCGCACCTACAATTTCCCGCAGGGCCGCCTTACCGACCATCGTATCAACCTGACGCTCTACAAGCTCGACCGGGTGATGATGGGCGAGCTCGATGAGGTCATCAATGCGCTGATTGCCGACCATCAGTCGAAGCTGCTCGCCGATATTGGCCTCGATGGCTGACATGTTGCCCGGCGCGCTCGGGCCGTTGTTGCGGGTGGCGCGGGAGCGGCTTGCCGCGGCCGGCCTTTCCGACTCGGCGCTGGATGCCAGGCTGATCGTCGAACATTTTTCCGGCACGGACCGTACGCAGGCGATCGCCGACCCGCAACGGACGGTCGATGCGGGTGCGGTTGCCGCAATCGGCGCTGCTCTGCAGCGCCGCATGGCCGGCGAACCGGTGCACCGCATCCTCGGGTTTCGCGAGTTTTACGGCCTGCGGCTGTCGCTGTCGCCGGAAACGCTGGAGCCGCGGCCGGACACCGAAACGCTGGTCGAGGCGATCCTCCCTTTTGCCGGCGCGACGGCCGAAAGGCTAGGGCTATGCCGTATCCTCGATCTCGGCACCGGTACCGGCGCGATTGCGCTGGCGCTGCTCAGCGCGGTTCCGGCCGCGACCGCCACCGGGGTCGATGTTTCACAAGACGCGCTGGCAACCGCGATACGCAATGCCGAGCAACTCGGACTCGCCGGCCGGTTCGTGGGGCTGCAGTCCGACTGGTTCGAAAAAGTTTCGGGCCGATACCATGTAATTGCCGCAAACCCTCCCTATATACCGTCTGGAGACATTGGAAATCTGCAGGACGAGGTCCGCGATTTCGATCCACACAGAGCCCTTGATGGCGGTGTGGACGGTCTTGGCCCTTACAGGATCATCGCCGCCGAGGCGGCAAAGTTTCTGGAAGCAGAAGGCAAGATAGCGGTCGAGATCGGCCACACGCAGCGCAATGAGGTCAAAGACATATTCGCGGCAGCCGGCTACAGGCTGGCCGGGGCATTTGTCGATCTTGGCGGAAACGACAGGGTTCTTATGTTTGAACAGGGAAAGCCTTGACGCAGTGCAAAAAAGCGCTTGGCAATGCCGGGGAATGCGGCTAGGGTCCGCCCTAACCGGATGAGACGAAGCAGGCAGTGCTCTTAGCGATTCGGTTTTCCTTGGAAATAGCTGCCTTCTTGCGCAAACGACGCCCAAGCTTCGTGCGGGAATCGTCCGGCAAGTGATGTAACCGGAACAGGATGACACGTGGCGCCAACGCAATTGATGCGGGCGAACGCCGGTGAAGAAACGAAACGGCTGGCTGCATGAGCGCCTCCGTTCGTGAAACGTTTTTCGAAAATTTCAAGATGAAGAGAGTCTTATGAGGCCACAACAGCAGAACAGGCGCATGCGCGGTCGCAACAACAATGGCGGCGGCGGTGGCAACAACAATAACAACAACAACAACCGCAAGGGCCCAAATCCCCTGACGCGCAACTACGAGAGCAACGGCCCGGACGTGAAAATCCGTGGATCGGCTCAGCAGATCGCCGAAAAATACGCCACTCTGGCCCGTGATGCGCAAAGCTCCGGCGACCGGGTTATGGCGGAAAATTACCTCCAGCACGCCGAGCACTACAACCGCATCATTGCCGCCGCACAGGCGCAGATGCCGATCCAGAATGCCCCGCAGAACCGCGACGAATTCGACGACGATGAAGATCGCGACGATTTTGACAATGCCGGCAGCGGCAATGGCGGCGAGACTCAAGCGCCGATGGCGAACCACGGCAACGGTCCGCAGCCGACGATTGAGGGCACGCCGGCCGAACTCGCATACGGCCAGGAAAACGGCCGCGAGAACAACAGTGGCCGTGACAATAATGGCCGCAACAACAACGGCCGCGACAACAATGGCCGCAACCGTGACCGCCGCCCCAATGGCGGCTATGGCCAGAACGACCAGCGTGGCGAGCAGAACGGCCAGCGCGGCGACCAGCAGCGCTTCACCGAAACCCCGGCACAGGCGGAAACCGTTTCCGCGGTTGAGCCCGAAGCCGAGAGCGGTTTCTCCGAGCGGGCGCCGCTGTACGAAAACCTGTCGCCGGCGGCTCTTGCCGCCCGGGCCGAACTCAATGAGGCAGCCGCCGAGAGCGGCGCTGCCCGTCGCCCGCGGCGTCCGCGCCGCCCGCGCAACAATGCCGATCAGGTCGGTGACGAACAGTCTGGTGGTGGCCAGGTGGTGGATGGCGCCGGCGAGACCGCTGCCGCTATTGACGTGGTGGATGCGGCGCCGGCCGAAAGCCCGGCCGGCGACCCGTTCGCCGTCGACGCCAACAACTGACCCACAAGACATAAGTCGGTGAAACGGCGGAGAGAAATCTCCGCCGTTTTCGTTTGCTCGGCCATGCAATATCATCAGCCGGACGTCTTGAGCGGCAATGGCTTGCGCCCCATATCTGGCGTGAACTGGACCCGGCTCGGATGAGCGGGTCCGTCACCGCAATCTGATCCGGTGCCGCAAAGCGGGCCGGTGATGGAAGGAGACAGATATGAACCTCGAGAAATACTCCGAGCGCGTCCGCGGATTCATTCAGTCCGCCCAGACCATGGCGCTCTCGCGCAATCACCAGCAATTCACTCCCGAACATATGCTGAAGGTCCTCGTCGATGACGATGAGGGGCTGGCCGCCTCGCTGATAGAGCGCGCCGGCGGCAACGTGCGCGACGTCAAGCTCGGCGTCGAGACCGCCCTTGAGGCCATGCCCAAGGTGGAAGGCGGCAACGGCCAGCTTTATCTGGCGCAGCCGCTGGCCAAGGTGTTTTCGACCGCCGAGGAATTGGCCAAGAAAGCCGGCGACAGTTTTGTCACGGTCGAGCGACTGCTGCAGGCGTTGGCGATGGAGAAGTCGGCCAAGACGGCCGATATCCTGTCCAAGGCCGGCGTCACAGCGCAGGCGCTGAACCAGGTGATCAACGACGTCCGCAAGGGCCGTACCGCCGATTCGGCGAGCGCCGAGCAGGGCTATGACGCGCTGAAGAAATACGCGCGCGACCTCACCGCCGATGCCCGCGCCGGCAAGCTCGACCCTGTGATTGGCCGTGACGATGAGATCCGCCGCACCATCCAGGTGCTGTCGCGGCGTACCAAGAACAACCCGGTGCTGATCGGCGAGCCGGGCGTCGGCAAGACGGCGATCGCCGAAGGCCTGGCGCTGCGCATCGTCAATGGCGACGTGCCGGAATCGCTGAAGGACAAGCAGTTGATGGCGCTCGACATGGGCGCGCTGATTGCCGGCGCCAAATATCGCGGCGAGTTCGAGGAGCGGCTGAAGGCCGTGCTCAACGAAGTCACCTCGGCGGCCGGCGGCATCATCCTGTTCATCGACGAGATGCACACGCTGGTCGGCGCCGGCAAGGCCGATGGCGCCATGGACGCTTCGAACCTGTTGAAGCCGGCGCTGGCGCGCGGCGAACTGCACTGCGTCGGCGCGACCACGCTCGATGAATACAGGAAGCATGTCGAGAAGGACGCGGCCCTTGCCCGCCGGTTCCAGCCGGTCTTCGTCAACGAGCCGTCGGTGGAAGATACCGTGTCGATCCTGCGTGGCCTGAAGGAGAAGTACGAGCAGCACCACAAGGTGCGCATCTCGGATTCGGCGCTGGTCGCGGCGGCGACCTTGTCCAACCGCTACATCGCCGACCGTTTCCTGCCGGACAAGGCGATCGACCTTGTCGACGAAGCCGCGTCGCGGCTGAGGATGCAGGTCGATTCCAAGCCCGAGGCGCTGGACGAAATCGATCGCCGCATCATGCAGCTCAAGATCGAGCGCGAGGCACTGAAGGTCGAGAAGGACGAGGCGTCAAAGGACCGGCTCGCGCGTCTCGAAAAGGAACTCGTCGGCCTCGAGGAGGAATCGACCGAGATCACCGCCAAATGGCAGTCGGAGAAGCAGAAGCTTGGCCTCGCCGCTGACCTCAAGAAGCAGCTCGACGCGGCCCGCAACGACCTCGCCATTGCCCAGCGCAAGGGTGAATTCCAGCGCGCCGGCGAGCTTGCCTATGGCAAGATCCCGGAACTGGAAAAGAAGCTGAAGGAAGCCGAAGCCCAGGACGGCAAGGCCGGCATGGTCGAAGAGGTGGTCACGCCCGACCACGTCGCCCATATCGTGTCGCGCTGGACCGGCATTCCGGTCGACAAGATGCTGCAGGGCGAGCGCGACAAGCTGCTGCGCATGGAAGACGAGATCGGCAAGCGAGTCGTCGGCCAGGGCGAAGCGGTACAGGCGGTGTCCAAGGCCGTGCGTCGTGCCCGGGCCGGGCTGCAGGATCCGAACCGGCCGATCGGCTCGTTCATGTTCCTCGGACCGACCGGCGTCGGCAAGACCGAACTGACCAAGGCGCTGGCCAATTTCCTGTTCGACGACGAGAGCGCCATGGTGCGAATCGATATGTCGGAATACATGGAGAAGCACTCGGTCGCCCGGCTGATTGGCGCGCCTCCCGGCTATGTCGGCTATGAGGAAGGCGGCGCGCTGACCGAAGCGGTGCGGCGCCGGCCCTATCAGGTCGTGCTGTTCGACGAGATCGAGAAGGCGCATCCGGATGTCTTCAACGTGCTGTTGCAGGTGCTCGACGACGGGCGGCTGACCGACGGGCAGGGCCGCACGGTCGACTTCCGCAACACGCTGATCGTCATGACGTCGAACCTCGGCGCCGAATATCTGGTCAATCTCGGCGAAGAGCAGGATGTCGATGCCGTGCGCGACGAGGTTATGAGCGTGGTGAGAGCCTCGTTCAGGCCGGAGTTCCTCAACCGCGTCGACGAGGTGATCCTGTTCCACCGGCTGCGCCGGCAGGATATGGGTCGCATCGTCGAGATCCAGCTCAAGCGGCTGGAAAATCTGCTCGTCGACCGCAAGATCACACTGTCGCTCGACCAGGAATCGATCGACTGGCTGGCGGCGAAGGGCTACGACCCGGCCTATGGCGCTCGGCCGCTGAAGCGGGTGATGCAGAAGGACCTGCAAGATCCGCTGGCGGAAAAAATCCTGCTTGGCGAGATCCTCGACGGCTCGACCGTCAAGGTCACCGCCGGCTCCGACCGGTTGAATTTTCGGTCCAGGCCCACTGTGGTGCCGACCGACGCGGCAGCCTGATCCAACGCCGCGCGTCCGACCGGACGCGCGGCATTTTCTTGTGAAACAAGCCTTTGACAGGGTGCAGATGACGCTGGACGACTACAACAGCTTCTGCGCCTCGCTGCCGCAGACGACGCACGTCGTGCAGTGGGGCGGCGCCGATGTCTGGAAAGTCGGTGGCAAGGTCTTCACCATCGCCGGCCATGACCGGGAGGGTGGCGTCTTCGTCACCTTTAAATGCTCTGAAATGGCTTTCGACGTGCTGAAGGATCAGCCCGGCTGCCGGCCGGCGCCCTATCTCGCCTCGCGCGGCATGAAATGGATCCAGCGTCAGACAAGCCAGAGCATGGATGATGATGCGCTGAAGGACTATCTCGGCGAAAGCCACCGCCTCGTCGTCCTCAAGCTGACGAAGCAGACGCGCAAGGAATTGGGCCTGTAGCAACCAGTAATCCGCCATCTTCATGCCCGGTTCATGTTGGAAAGCTTATGTTGTGGTTTGCTGGCGAAGGGGTTTGCCTGCAGGCTTTTGACGACCAGGGCGTTCCTTGCGCATCCAAACGGTGGCGAGAACGTTCTGGTGGGAACACTGCCGGGCGGCGGAAATTACGCATGACCCCGAAAATCGAAATTCGATTTTCGGAAAGGATCATGCGCAGACATGAAGTGTTACAGCGTCCTTTGCGCGTCCAAACGGACGCGCGGCGCTGTAAGTACCGGAGAGTTTGACCACCATGTTCCGCACGATCCTTGCCTTTTCGGTGCTCGCCGCCGGGCTGCTCACGTCCAGCGCCATGGCATCGCCGACTATGGACAACGCACTGCCGGCGGTCCGCGCCGCCGATAGCGGCGGCATTGTGCTTGCCCAGGACGGCAATCTCGACATCTATTACGACGCCAGGGGCAACCGCGTCATCGTCGATGCCGAGACCGGCAAGGTCATCGCCATCCAGCCGCCGCAGACCAGGCTCGACCGCCGCGCGCTGCGCCGGGAAATGCGGGCACGTGAGCTTGGACGCGCACCGGTCGAAGACGACGACCGCTACTATCTCGACGATCCCGAAGACATGGCGCGTTTCCGCCGCAGGCAACTGGACGATCAGGGACGAATCCCCGGCCCGCCGATTGATGAATACGATCCTGAAAGCGACAGATTCCTGGGGGCCGCTCCGCAGGATGATGCCAATGACAGAGACACCTATCCGGAAGCGCCGAAATCCGCTGAACCGCGGCCCGTCAAGCGCCAGCCGCTGAACGAAGCCTCTATCGATCCCGCCGAACCGGCGGCGCCCGCCGGCCAGGCCGCGCTGCCGCCGAAAGCCGGTGGCAAGACCGTGGTCGATCCCTCGCTTTCACTCGGCGCACGCCAGGATGTAGCCGCCTTGCAGGTGCTGCTTGACCGCGCCGGCGCTTCACCCGGCGTCGTCGACGGGCGCTTCGGCTCCAATGTCGACAAGGCGCTTGCCGCCTACAACCAGATCACCGGCAGCAATCTGCGCTCGACCGACGCCGTCGGCATCCAGGCTGCGCTGGCGCAAACCGGTGGCGATGCTTTCGCCAATTATACGATCACGCCCGAAGACGCGGCCGGCCCTTACGTCGCCTCGATACCGGAAGATTACAGCCAGAAGGCACAGCTCGACCGCATGGCTTACACCTCCGTCACCGAAGCCTTGGCCGAACGCTTCCACATGGACGAGAACTACCTGAAGGGGCTCAATCCCGAGGCCGACTTCAGCCGTCCCGGCACCATCATCAAGGTCGCGAATTTCGGCAGGCTGGTGGCGACGCCGGTTGCCCGCATCGTCGCCGACAAGGACAAGAAGCAGGTGTTCGCCTATGACGCCGGTGGCAAGCTGGTCGCGGCCTATCCGGCCACCATCGGTTCAGCCGACACGCCCTCGCCGACCGGCACCCATACGGTGTCGCGCGTCGCGCTCGATCCTAACTACACCTACAACCCCAGCATCAATTTCAAGCAGGGCCAGAACGACAAGATCCTGACCATCCCGCCGGGTCCGAACGGCCCGGTCGGCTCGGTGTGGATTGCGCTGGACAAGCCGACCTATGGCATTCACGGCACGCCCGATCCCTCCAAGATCGGCAAGACCGAAAGCCATGGCTGCGTGCGCCTGACCAACTGGGATGCGCGTGAACTGGCCAAGCTGGTGTCGCCGGGCGTCACCGTCGAGTTCGTCGGCGGTCCCTCGGCCGATGATGTTGCGGAGCAAGTGAGCGCTCCAGCGCAGTGATGTCGGCCTGCCCATAAGGCAGACCGATATCCAAAGCTGGATTCATGAGCGCAGGGCGCTGGCTGGTTGTTGCCGGCCCGCAACAAGTCTAAGCAGACGCTCATGAAGTCTCCGAGCGAAGCCGCAGCCGTTCCCCTGACCAGGTCTCTTTCCAACGGTACATTTTGCCCGCAGTCGCAGCGCAAGTTCGTGCTGGTTGCGGCGATCCTTGCGTCAGCGCTCGGCTTCATCGACGGGTCGATCCTGGCCATTGCCATGCCGGCAATGCGCGTCGACCTCGGCGCCAGCCTGGCCGAGGTCCAGTGGATTTCCAACGCCTATGCGCTGACGCTGTCGGCGCTGATTCTGGCCGGCGGCGCCGCCGGCGACCGGTTTGGCCTCAGGCGCGCCTTCGTTGCCGGCATTGCGTTGTTCATCGTCGCTTCGCTGGCCTGCGCGGTGGCGCCGAATGCGCTGGTGCTCATCGCCTTTCGCGCCATTCAGGGCCTTGGTGCAGCGATCATGGTGCCGGGCAGCCTCGCCATCATCGCCAAGGCCTATCCGAAGAAGGAGCGCGGCCGGGCGATCGGCATCTGGGCCGCCGCCTCGGCGCTGACGACGGCGCTCGGTCCAGTGCTCGGTGGCTTCGTCCTGTCGGCCTTTGGCGGCGGTATCTGGCGGGCGATCTTCGCCGTCAACCTGCCGCTCGGGCTGATCTCGATCTATCTCCTGCTGGCCAAGATTCCCGCCGACGCGCCGACGGAGAAGCGAAGCCTCGATCTCGGCGGCGCCGCTCTCGCCACGCTTGCCTTCGGGGCGCTTGCCTACGGACTGACCTCGATGAGCGCCGAAGGCAGCGGGCTGATGTCGGGGCCGAGCATCGCCGCAGGCGCCGTGCTGCTTATCATCTTCATCGTCTTCGAGCTTCGGCAGCGCGAGCCGATGATCGATCTTAAGCTGTTTCGGATCGGCGCCTTCGCCGGCGCCAACCTCGCCACCTTCTTCCTGTATTTCGCGTTGTCGGCCAATCTGTTCTACCTGCCGATGCTGTTGATCGCCGGATGGGGGCTGAGCACCAAAGAGGTCGGTTTCATCTTCCTGCCGTTGTCGGCGTCGATCGCGCTGCTGTCGGGTCTCGTCGGCCAGTGGTCGGATCGCATCGGTCCGCGTTTTCCGATCGCCAGCGGCTGCCTGGTGGTCGCCATCGCCTTTGCCGGGCTGGCTTTGCTCACTCATGCCGGCATGCACAATTTCTGGACCGGTATCTTTCCGATGATGGCGGTGATGGGGCTCGGCATGGCGCTGGTTGTGTCGCCGCTGTCGACGGCGGTCATGACCGCGGTTGAGGACAAGGATACCGGCGCCGCTTCCGGCATCAACAATGCAGTTTCGCGCATTGGCGGGCTGATTGCTGTGGCGGCGATGGGCTCGCTCGCGGCCTGGGTCTATTCGACGATGCTCGATACCAGCGTCAGGCCGGGCATCCCGGGATTCGGCGAACCGGCATTGGCCGGCCTGGCGCCAGACCTTGATGCAACACGGCTCGCCGCCAGCGATGCGGCGTTCGCGGCCGTGTCGACAGTGACGGCCGTGCTTTGCCTCCTTGCCGCTGTTATCGCCTGGGCCACCGTTTCGGGGCAAAAGCTGCCTTGGTCACGAGCCGAAGAGGAGCAGTCGACCTGATTCGGAGCCGACCCGATTCGGAATGCTCTGATGGGGCGATTATGATTCGCCGGCGTCGAGTGTGACGGCTTAAAGCGCGTCGCGCTGAAACGGATTCATACGACGCGCTTTAGTCTTTGTTTTGACGCATGTCCTTGTCCCAGAGCCGCGGCACACTTCTGGGCGACATGCATTAGCCTTCGATCTTGGCGCTCGCGACCTTCAGCGGATTGCTGTCTTCCTGCTTGAGCAGTTCATCGATGCGCTCGCGCTCGCGCTGGAAAGCGACCAGGTCGTCGCCCTTCAGCACCTTGCCGACCGGCAGGCGCACGCGCATCGGGTCGACCTTGGTGCCGTTGACGATCAGCTCGTAGTGAAGATGCGGACCGGTGGAGAGGCCGGTCTGACCGAGGAAGCCGATGGTCTGGCCCTGGCGGACATGAACGCCCGGTTCGATGCCTTTGGCAAAGGCGCTCTGGTGATTGTAGGAGGTCTCGTAGCCATTGGCATGGCGGATGATGATCTGTTTGCCGTAGCCGCCGGCCCAGCCGGCCTTTTCGATGGTGCCGTTGCCGGCGGCGATGATCGGCGTTCCGATCGGCGCCGCCCAGTCGACGCCGGTATGCATGCGGACATAACCGAGGATCGGATGCCGGCGGGCGCCGAAGCCGGAGCGGAATTTCCCGGCGGGCAGGGGATTGCGCAGCAGGAACTGCTCGGCGCTCGAACCATCCTCGTCGAAATAGTCGGTCGAGCCGTCCTGCATCTGGAATCGGTAGAAATTGCGCGTCTGACCGCCGAAGGTCGACGAGACATAGAGCAGTTCCGATTCGTCGGAGGCCTGGTCGTCGCCGTCCGGCTGCGAGAACAGCACGTCGATGCGGTCCGATGGATTGAGCCGGGACTGGAAGTCGACGCCGGAGGCCAGGAGCTTGACCAGTTGCTGGGTCAGCTTCTTCGACATGCCGTAGGAATAGGCGGCGCGGTAGATGCCGTCATAGACGTTCGGCAGATTGCCGCGCACCACCACCGGCGCCGACGAATCATCGAACGCTGTCAGCAATTCGGGGTTCGGCTCCGGTTCCTGCGCCGGCACATACTGGCCGCGGTCGTCGAGCGCGATGGTGACGATGTGCGTTGTCTTGTCATAGACGCTGGTGCGAACGACCTTGGCGGCGTCGCCATGTACCTCGAGCCCGACGCGCAGCACGGTTCCGGCCTTCAGCGCCGGTGCGTTGAGCAGCTTGCCGATCGCCTCCGCCATGCCGGTGGCGTCATCGCCCGTATAGCCCGAATCAGCGAAAGCCTCGGCAATGTCGCGGTCCCTGGTGAAGGGAATGATTTCCTCGGCGAAAGCCGGGGTCTGGTCGTCGAGCGCGACGCGCGGCGCCACCGAGACGTTTTCCGGCACGATCTTGACGTCGTAGGAGCCGGCCATCGATTCGGCGAAGGCATCGCCGAATCGCTGCGGGTCGACATAATGCAGGGAGGCGACCTGCACGGCGCCGTCGCTGAGGTCGGTGCCGGCTTCGCGCACCACTTTTTCAACCTCGTCGGCGGACAGGTCGCTTTTTTCGTCGAAGGAGGCCGTCTCGACCGGGAAATCGACTGTCTTGAGGCTCATCTCGCTTTCGACCTTGGCGCCGTAGATCTGGCCGCCAACTGCGGAAGCCGTCGCCGGCTGCGCCGGCGTCGAGTCGCCATCGTCGCCGAACACCTGCATCGGGTCGAAAGGCGGATAGGCGCGGTTGGTGGTGTGGCCGGCTGCCAGCGCCATCTTGATCTGCACGAACGGCATGGTGTGGATAACGTCGCGGTCGCCGACCTTGGTCACCATCGACACTTCCATGCGCCGGCGGTCCTTGGCCTTGGCGATCTGGCGCGGCGCCACCAGCCTGGTGGTCTTGGCGACCTCGCCGGAATCGCCGCCGCTTTCGAGCTGGGCCAGTTCGGCGATTTCGGGCGGGGTTGCCAGCTGCTGGCGGCCGTCAAGGGCGGCAAACAACGCCACGCCCATCAGCACACTCGAGGTCACGCCGGTAAGAAAGGTGCCCGACAGCCAGCGCGCCGAAACTTCGCGCCGGTCGGGCGGGCCGCTGCGGCCATCCGCGATCAGCGGCGGCTCATTGCCGAGTTCGGCTATGACATCTTCCGTGTCTGGCATCCAGAAAGGCTGCTTCTTCCCCGGGCGGAACGGCTTTTCGCTTCTGTTGGGCCATGACATTTGCCTGTCACGGCGGGTGAAGTCAACGAAGCGGCGAATCCCCATTCACACGCTCTGTTTTACAGCCCCTTGTAGAGAGGCGTCTTTATCCTCTTGTAGGAGGCTCCGAACCGTGATGCGCAGACCCCGCTTTGGGCTCTTATAGGAAGGCACCTCGCGGGCCGCGCGGAGCCCTTCTTTGTTGGCCTTGGTGTCGAACGGCAATGCGGCGGCAATAGGGCTCCTTTTGACAACGCCAATGTTCCCTTGGGGCAGTCCGCCGGCGCCAAAACTTCTGTCGCAAAAAGTTCAAAAACATCGTCGATGACTGTTGACAGTTCTGGTTGGTGGCGACTATATACGCCTCACGAACGAGGGCGGTGCGCCGCTGGCGGC